>CAZMHG010000337.1:0-4019 GCA_964565975.1 uncultured Ilumatobacteraceae bacterium
CGACGGCGGCGAGTGCGGCGACGGCATTCTGCCACCACCCCGCGAGTTGCGCCGACGGCGGGTCGTGCGGCGACGGATGCCGGCGCCGGCGGACGACGAGCGGCATCAGCGTCGTCCACGCGACGAGCGCCACCGGTAGCACCAGCAGCCACCACCATGGCGACGTCGGCCCGTCCGGGGCGATCGGGTCGGTCGGCGGGATCGTCGACTCGGAGGTCGTCGCGCCGCCCGCGGTGGTGTCCGGTGGGGCGCTGCTCACCGTCGCCGACGACGGTGTGGTGTCGGCCGGCGGGGTGGTCGGCGGCGTCGTTTCGTCCTGCTCGGGGGACACGCCCGTGGCGGACTCGTTGCCCGGAGCGCCGCGGCCGGGCGTCGGCTCGAAGGCCACCCAGCCGATGCCGTCGAACCACACTTCGGGCCACGCGTGGGCATGCCGGCCGAGCACGTGGTAGACGCCCGTCGAGTCCTGGTTGCCTGGCGTGAACCCGACGGCGACGCGAGCGGGCAGACCGACGCTGCGGGCCATCGCGGCGAAGGCCGCGGAGAACTGCTCGCAGTAGCCACGCCTGATCTGCAGGAACTGGACCAGCGCGTCGCCCCCGTTGCCGGCGGGGACGTGCAGGTCGTAGGTGAAGTTGTCGCGGAAGAAGCTCTGCAGCGCCAGCGCCTTGGCGTACGGCGTGGACGCGGACTGCGTGGCCGCAGCGGCGGTGCGCCGCACGACGCGTGGCAACGATGCCGGCAGATCGGTCAGGCCGCTGCGTGGCGGATCGTCGACGGTCGCCTGTTGCAGCTGGTCGGCCGTGGGTGCCTGCACCCGCGAGGTGATGTTGAAGACGTCGCCGCTGTCGATCGAGGTGCGATCGGCGATCAGCGCCTCGGCCGTGCTGGCCCACACGACCGACCCGCCGGAGTCACCGAATCGGGCCGGCGCGTAGAGCGCGGGGATCAGCTTGCCGCGCAGTCCGGTGATCGTGATCGTCTGGCCGACCGACTGCCCGTCGCTGCGGACCAGGTCGCGGTCGTGGGCATCGTCGAGGGTCTCCTCGGAGTAGGTCCACGTCACGCCGTCGAACAGGTCGAGGCCCATCAGCCGCCAGTACCCGGGGGCGTCGGCCTGCACCGTGAACAGTTCGACGTTGGAGCGGTTGACGAGATCTGGCCGCAGATCGACCAGCGGGTTGACCAGCTGGGTGGTGCCGCCCTTGCGGTGTTGGACGTCGAGGAGACTTGGTTCGCCGGCGCCGGGCAGGTGTCGGGCGAGCAGCCCGCCAGTGAGCGCGGCCACCACCGCCACGGCGGTCACCGCCGGCAGCGCACGGGTGGTCTGTGGTTTCCAGCCGCCGACCCACGGCTCGTGGGCAGCCCGGTGGGCGGCGCGGAGGATCGCGGTGACGGCGATCGCCGTGCCGATCCACACGGTGGCGACGGCGATCCGGTTGCGGTCGGCGCCGAGTGCGGCGCTGAGGACGAAGACGACCAGTGTCGGCACGGTCGCCTCGGCGCGCCCGTAGGCGCGGAACGCGAATGCGTCGGCAAGGGGCGCGCACAGGCCGATCAACGCCGTGCCTGCCGCGGCGTACGCGCCTTGCGACGGCACCGGCGCGACGGTGGTCCGGAACGTCGTCGTCACCAGTCGCAGATCGCTGCGGATCGCGTCGAGCGTGTCCCCGGTTGGCAGGATTCCCCACATCGTCGATCCGTGGAACCGTTGGGCGACGGCCACGCCGACGAGCAGCAGCGCCAACGGGATGGCGAGGATCGACGGCACCCGGAGCGCACGCAGGCCGAGGGCGGCGAGGTGGCCGACGGCGATGACCACGAGCATCGGCCCGAGGAACGCCCAACCGACGAACAGCCGGCACATCGTCACCGCGGTGACCGCGGTCAGCGCGGCGACCGCGGCGGTCGCGCCGAGGTGCAGCGGCCGCTCCCCGCGAGATGCCACAGGCGCGGTCATCAGCGGCGTGCCCCGCCGTTGACCAGCACGTCCCACTCCGTGGCAAACGCCTCGAGGCTCGGCGCGACCAGCTCGAGCGTCGCCGGATTGCTGGACGTCTCGGCACCGGCGGTCACCGTGACGACCGTGGCGTTGCGGCCGAGGTGGTGCCGGGCATCGGCCAGATACGGGCTGCCGCGCCGCGTGGCGACGAGCACCAGCAAGCTCAGCCCGTCCGGCGTCGTCGATTCCGTCGTCACCCGATCCGCCGCCGTGCTCGGCTCGACGAGGGCCAGCCAGCGGCCCGCGCCGCGGGCGACGTCCGGTCCCCGCCAGTCGGCGTCCTGGCTGACGACGCGGACGTCGAGATCGGCGGCGACGCACGCCGCCAGCACGCTGCTGGTGACCGACACGGCGCGCTCGAACGCGTCGTCTGCCGTGGCCGCGGCGTCGAGCACGATCGTCACCCGACGCAACTCGTCGTCGGCGTGCTCGCGGATCAGCAGTTGCTCGCTGCGTGCGCTGGCCTTCCAGCTGATCCGCCGCGGCTCGTCGCCGGGCACGTACTGGCGCAGCCCATGGAAGTCGGTCCCACCCTGGGCGACCGACTTGGCCCGCAGCAACTGGCCGAGGATCCCGGCCGAACCGACCCGCGGCGTTTCGAGGGGCACGGTCACCGGCAGGACGACGACCTCGTACGGATCGGCGACGATCGGGGAGCGTTGGGCGAGGCCGAGTGGATCGGTCCACCGCGCCGACATCGGGCCGCAGGTCAGCAAGCCGCGCCGCACGCTGGGGATCGCGTACGTCGCCTGGATCGCCTCGCCACTGCCCAGCCGGGCGATGTTCATCGACGCCATCCCGACCCGGTCGACCCGATCGAGCAACTCGACCGTGCCTCGCCTACCGCTGATCCGGCGCACACTGACCACGACGCGGGTTGGCTGGCCGGCGGTCGGCGCGGTGGGCTCGGCGCGGCGGCGGACATCCAGCCGGGGTGCCGCCGAGCGGACCGACAGCACGGCAAGCAGGGTGACGGCGACCAGCGCGACCCCGACGACGTAGAGCTCGATCAGACCGAACACCCGGCCGGTGGCGATCGCCGCCGCAGCCCCGGCCAGGGCCGCCCAACCGAAGCGGGTCAGCACGAGGTCACTGGGCGCGGGCCTCGGGGACGGGCACCCGGCTGAGCAGGTCCTGCACGGCGGTGACACCCGTCAGCCCCTTGGCCGCTGCGTCGCTGCGAATCGACAGGCGGTGGGCGAGGACGTGCTGGGCGACGTCGTGCACGTCGCTGGGAATCACGTACTCGCGGCCGCGGGTTGCGGCGCGGGCCTGCGCGGCGCGGGCCAGCTGCAGCGTGCCGCGTGGCGAGACGCCGAGCAGGATCCCCGGGTGACGACGGCTGGCGTCGGCCAGGTCGACCAGGTAGCCCTTCAGCGCGTCGGCGATGCGCACGCCGCGCACGGCCTTGACCATCGCCCGGATCTCGGCGGCGCTGGCGACGGGGGACAGGTCCGGCGCGTGCCCGCCGCCGTTGCTCAGGATGCTCAGCTCGGCGGTGCGATCCGGGTAGCCGAGCGACAGGCGCATCAGGAACCGGTCGAGCTGGCTCTCCGGGAGCCGGAACGTGCCTTCGTGCTCGACCGGGTTCTGCGTGGCGATGACCATGAACGGCCGGGCCAGCGAGTGCGATGTGCCGTCGGCGGAGACCTGCCGTTCCTCCATCGCTTCGAGGAGCGCAGATTGCGTCTTCGGCGAGGCGCGGTTGATCTCGTCGGCGAGGACGATGTTGGCGAAGATCGGCCCGGGCTGGAACACGAAGCTGTCGGTGGAACGCTGCAGGATGCTGACGCCGATCAGGTCGCCAGGGAGCATGTCGGGTGTGAACTGGATGCGCTTCCAGCTGCACTCGATCGACGCAGCGAGCGCTTTGGCCATGCTCGTCTTGCCCACACCCGGGACGTCCTCGATCAGCAGGTGACCCTCGGCGAGCATGCAGATGACCGCCATGTCGACGACGGGCCGCTTGCCGATCAGCACCGACGAGACGTTTCCGGAGATCGCGTCGAACAGGGAC
>CAZMHG010000338.1:0-4015 GCA_964565975.1 uncultured Ilumatobacteraceae bacterium
TCCGCCAAGGTGGCCACGCTCGGGTCGTCCTCGGCCGCCGCGGTGACATCGACGACGGTGTCCGCCCAGGACTCGCGCACCGCGTTCCTGGCGTATGCCGCGTGCATGCGCACCAACGGCGTGGACATGGCCGACCCGACGTTCGATGCCAACGGCAACCCCACCGGTGGCGGGTTCCGCGACCAGAGCATCGACCGCACCACGGCCACGTACAAGACGGCCGAAGAGGCCTGCCGGTCCAAGCTGCAGGGCGTCCAGTTCGGCGGTGGCGGCGGACGGTTCGACCGCACCCAGATCCAGACGGCGATGAACTCGTTCACCAAGTGCCTGCGCGACAACGACGTCGCCGTCAAGGACATCACGCTGTCGGACCCGGGCCAGGGCGGCGGGCAGACCAACGGGACCCGGCCGGCCGGTGGTGGCTTCGGCGCCCCGCCCGCAGGCGGCAGCCGCCCGCAGGGCCAGAACGCCCCGGGTGGCGCAGGGTTCAACCCGACCGACCGGTTGATCGAGCAGCTCGGGCTGGACAAGAACGACACCAAGGTGTCGGCGGCGATCACCGCCTGCCAGAGTGTGCTGCAGACCGCCTTCCAGCAGGGTGGCTCGACCACCACCACCGTGAGCAGCTGAGATGAAGCGCATCCTCACCCTGGCCGGGGTCGCGGTCGTCGCCGGCGGGGCCATCGCCGGGTACATGGCCTTCCGCGAGAGCCCGGCAACGACGGTGGCCTCCACCAAGGCGGTCACCCTGGCGACGGCAGAGGTCGCCCAGAAGGACCTCGTCGTCTACAACAGCACGACGGCGACCCTCGGGTACCGCACGACGAGCACGATCAACGCCCCGGTCGCCGGAACGCTGACGAGCATCGCCGGGGTCGGTACCGAGGTCCGGCCCGGCACGGTGATCGCCACCGTCGACGGTGTGCCGGTCGTCGCCCTGCTCGGCGACGTGCCGGTGTACCGGGCGCTGAAGTCCGGCGTGGCGGACGGCATCGACGTCCGCCAGCTGGAGACCAACCTGGTGCTCCTCGGGTTCGATCCGGATTCGGCGATCACGATCGACGACCACTTCGACACGGCCGACACCGCAGCGATCAAGCTGTGGCAGGCCAGCCTCGGCGTGACGGTCGACGGTGTCGTGCCTGCGGGGTCGATGGCCTTCATCCAGGGCGAGATGCGGATCGACACGGTCGAGCAGAACGTCGGTGCCGCGGTGTCGGCAGGCACTGCCCTGGTCTCGGGTCCGCAGACACTGCGCAGCTTCCTGATCCCGGCGACGTTCGAGACCGCCGGCGCGATCAGCGGCAACGCCGCGTCGTCGACCGCGGTCACCACGGGCACGGTGCTGTTCCGCGAGCGGGAGATTCCCGTCGTGGCCATCGTCGGCGACTACGCGACCACCCCTGCGCTGACCCGCGACCTGAGCGTCGGTGTCGACGACGGCCTCGACGTCCGGTTGCTCGAGACGATGCTGAAGACCGTCGGCGCCGACCCGAACAACGCGATGACCGTCGACGACCACTTCGACGACGCGACCGCCGCGGCCGTGGCCCGGTGGTGGCTGAAGGAGAAGGTGATGGTCAAGAGCCCGGACGCCACCGACTGGGATCCCGACGAGATCGTCGTTCCCTCGGGCAGCTTCGTCGTCGTGCCGAGCGGACTGCAGGCGGGCGACCCGCTGGTGTCCGGTGGGACGGCCGTCGCGGGCGATGCCGTGGTCCTTGGGCTCACCTCGCCGGCCCGGCAGATCACCACGTCGGCGTCGGTCGGTGACACCACGCTGGCCCTCGGGTCGACGATGACGGTGGTCTTCCCCGACGGAACCGAGGAGCCGGGCACGGTGACCGACGTCGGCACCGTCGCCACCGCTGCCGGCAACCAGCCGGGTGCGACGCCGAGCGTGCCGATCACCGTGGGCGTCGACGAGGTGCCCGACAGCGTGTCGACCTTCAGCCAGATCCCGGTCACCCTGAAGGTGGTCACCGACGAGGCCAAGGGGGCGCTGGTCGTCCCGGTCAGCGCGCTGGTGGCGCTCGCCGAGGGCGGGTTCGCCGTCGAGGTCGTCGACGGCGCCACGGACGCCACGGCAACCACGTCGGTCGCCGCCAAGCCGGCCACGCACCTGGTCGGGGTGACCCCAGGGCTGTACGCCGACGGTTTCGTCAGCATCACCGCCACGGGCCTGTCGGCTGGGCAGAAGGTCGTCGTCCCGTCATGAGCGCTCCAGCCCTCCTGCTCTCCGGGGTGCACAAGTCGTACCCCGGAGAGCCGCCTGTCCCGGCCCTGATCGACGTCAACGTGCAGGTCGAGGCCGGCGAGATGGTCGCCATCGTCGGACCGTCCGGCTCGGGCAAGTCGACCCTGCTGCACGTGATCGGCACGTTGGACCGGCCGACGTCGGGTTCGGTGCACATCGCCGGCGTCGACACGTCGAAGATGAGCGACGGCCAGCTGTCGGCTGTTCGCTCGGACCTCCTCGGGTTCGTCTTCCAGCAGTTCTACTTGCTCGACGGGCTGAGCGCCGTCGACAACGTGGCCAACGGACTGCTGTACCGCGGTGTGCCGTCGGCAGAACGCCGGCGCCGCGCCGCCGAGGCGCTCGAGCGTGTCGGGCTCGGCCACCGGCTGAACCACGCGCCCGGCAAGTTGAGCGGTGGCGAGCGCCAGCGTGTGGCCATCGCCCGGGCGATCGTCAACCGGCCGGCGATCGTGCTCGCCGACGAACCGACCGGAAACCTGGACAGCGTGTCCGGCGGCTCGGTCCTCGAACTGCTGCGCGAGCTCAACGCCGAGGGCCGCACCGTGATGGTGATCACCCACGACCGCGAGCTGGCGGCGTCCCTGCCGCGCCGGATCGTGATGACCGACGGTCGTGTGGTGACCGACGAGCGTGAAGGAGTCGGAGTGTCATGAGCGTCGCCGCGCCACCAGAGGCACCACCGGCCGCACCCGCGGCGGTCACCATCCCGCGGCGGTCCAAGCTGCGCGTCGCCGACGTCTTCCGTGTCGGCAGTCTCGGCCTGCGAACCCGCCGCCTGCGCACCGGCCTGTCGACGCTCGGCGTGGCCATCGGCATCGCCGCGATGGTCGGCGTGCTCGGCCTGTCGGCCTCGTCGCAGGAGGCGTTGAACGCCAAGATCCGCGCGCTCGGCACGAACCTGTTGCAGGTCACCGCGTCGCAGGGCCTCGGCCGTGGCAGCGGCGAGCTCCCCGACACCGCGGTGGACATGATCAAGCGCATCGGGCCGGTCACCGACGTCAGCTCGATCGTCACCGTGTCGGCCGACGACGGCGGCACCGTGCGCCGCAGCGATCAGGTGGATGCCGGGATCACCGGCGGCATCTCGGTCGTCGCCACCGACACGGGCCTGATGTCCACGCTGCACGCGACGCTGTCCAGCGGCCGCTTCCTCGATGCGGCGACGAGCACCTATCCGGCGGTCGTGCTCGGCGCGACGACGGCCCAGCAGCTCGGGATCAAGAGCACCGGTGACGAGATGCGCGTGTACATCGGCGGGCTGTGGTTCCCGGTCGTCGGCATCCTCAACCCCGTTGCCGCCGCCTCCGGCCTGGACAGCTCGGCGATGATCTCGATCGACGTCGCCGAGGACTACCTGGTCAAGGACGACATCGCCCCCGCGACCATCTACATCCGCACGGTCGAAGGCCAGGTCGACGCGGTGCGCGCCGTCCTGCCGAACACGGTCAACCCGGCGACACCCGAAGAGGTCACGCTGACCCGGCCGAGTGACGCCCTCGCCGCCCAGCAGGCCGCCAGCTCGGCGTTCACCGCGCTGTTCCTCGGCCTCGGTGCCGTGGCGCTGCTCGTCGGCGGCATCGGCATCGCCAACGTGATGGTCATCGCCGTCATCGAACGGCGATCCGAGATCGGCCTGCGACGTGCCCTCGGTGCAACCCGGGCACACATCAGGCGCCAGTTCCTGACCGAAGCGGTGCTCCCCCAGATCAGCAAGCTCGCCGCGCAGTTGAACGACAGCCTCTACAGCGAGGCGAA
>CAZMHG010000339.1:0-4011 GCA_964565975.1 uncultured Ilumatobacteraceae bacterium
TCGGCCGCGACGCTGCCCGCGCCGCTGCGCCGCGGGCCACCATGACCGTCGCCGTGCCCAGCGCCGTGCCGAGCACCTCGCCCGCGGCCCTGCACGGTCGGCGAGAGCAGCGCGTCGGCACACGCCGCTCCTGAGGCGATCGCCGCATCGGCCAGCAGTCCCTGCGGGCCGACCCAGTCACCGGCCACGAGCAGGCCGGGGACGCCGCCGGCACCGCCGCCAGTACCGCCGTGGTCGAGCGCATCGACGGCAAGCCGCGGCGCCCCGTCGAGGGCCATGGTCCGTCCACTCGCGGTGACCAGCGAGCGTGGGGTGTACCGCGCATCGACCGCGTCGTCCCTCCAGCCCGGCCGAAGCGTGTCGAGCACCGCCTCCAACTCGCCACGGTGGTCCGTGTCCTGCTCGCCGGCGCGCAGGTAGCGGCCGAGGCTGACGACCATCCCGTCGGGAGGGGCGACCTCGGCCACAGCCGACGGGACCGTGACGAAGATGTCGTCGTCCAGCGAGAGCACGTTCCCGCCCGGCGAACCGGCGGGTCGCAGGGCGACGTCCAGGTGGGCCATGCGCACGGACGGGCCGCAACTGGCAGCGCGCGCGAGGGCTGCCTGTGGCTCGGGCAGAAGACGCGCCACCTGGTCGGGACTGTTCAACGTGACGACGACCGACCGGGCGCGCAACACACGATCGTCGGCCAGCCGGACGGCGAAGCAGTGACCGTCGCGCTCGATGGCACGCACCGCGCACGACTCGCGGATCTGGCCCCCGCTGCTGCGGACGCGCGTCGCCAGTTGCCCCACGAGCGACTGCCAGCCGCCGTGCAGATAGCACACGCCGCGGCCGACGGCGCGCAGCTGCCCGCGGGCGTCCGCGGCCGGCAGCTGGTGGAGGTCTGCCTGGTAGGTGGCCGTTCGGACCGTGGCCCACGCCACCCGCCTGGCCACCGGATCGTCGACGACACGTTCGATCCAGGTCGCCGCGCTCTCGCCCGGTTCCGCGGCCGGCCCGTAGCCGGCGACGAAGCGCGCCAGGCGGACGCGTCCACGGACCTTGCCGCGGAGCACCGCCAGCACGGGGCGCACCTCGCCGTCGATTCGCACCAACGTGGTGTGCAGCTTGGGTGTGCCACCGCGGGGCGTGATCCCCAGGTCGTGCAGGATCGGCCACCCCGGCCCGCCGCGGAACAGGGCGTGCGGCCCGAGGTTGAGCGCGAACCCGTCGATGTGCCGCGACCGGGCCCGTCCACCGATGGCCGACGCCGCCTCGCAGACGACGACGCTCCGCCCGGCGCGGGTTAGCCGCGCCGCAGCGGTGAGCCCGGCGAGCCCGCCGCCGACGACGATCACGTCGGTTGGTCCTGGATCACTGGCAGTCATGCCATGGAGACGGCCCAGCCACCGAAAACGTGACGTGCCGGCCCACGCCGGTCGTCACGCCGGCTGGTAGCGGACGACGTGCGACGCCGCCAGCGACGCGGCGTGCAGCCCGGCGAGGGTCGCCGGGGCAGCACCCAACGCCCGGGCCTGAACTAGGACGTTGCCCAACGCTGTCGCCTCGACCGGGCCCGCGAGGACCGCTCGACCGGTCGCGTTGGCCGTCAGCTGGCACAGCAGCGTGTTCTGCGCGCCACCGCCCACGACGTGGACCACGTCGACCGCGCGTCCGGCCAGCGCCTCGGCCTGGGCGATCGTCCGCGCGTACGCCGCGGCGAGCGAGTCGAGGATCGTCCGCGTCGTCGCGTACGGATCGCCAGAGGCGACCCCGCCGGCCCGGACGACGCCGGCAGCGATCCGCTCGGGCATTGCGCCGGGTGCGATCAGTGCCGGATCGTCCACGTCGACCAGCGCGCCGCCACCAGCCAGCGCGCTGGCGCCGGCGACCAGGTCCGCCACCGCGTACGGCGAGCCGGCCTCGGCCCACGATCGCATGCACTCCTGCAGCAGCCACAGCCCGCCGACGTTGCGCAGGAACCGCGTCGTGCCGTCCACGCCGCCTTCGTTGGTGAAGTTGGCCAGCCGGGCCGCGTCGGTGACGATCGGCTCGCTCAGCTCCATGCCGACCAGCGACCACGTGCCCGAGGCGATGAACGCGGCAGCGGGTGAGGCCGCGGGGACCCCGACGAATGCCGAGGCGGTGTCATGCGTGCCGACGGCGATCACCGGGATCGGCGCGCCGAGGCCGAGCTGGGTGCAGCGTTCGGGGGTGACCATGCCGCGGATCGCGCCGGGGTGCTCGATCGGGGGGAGCATCGACGCCGGGATGCCCAATCGATCGAGGAGCGGTGCGGACCACGTGCGCCGGCGGACGTCGGCCAACCCGGTGGTGCTCGCGTTCGTGTACTCGGTGCGCAGTTCGCCGGTGAGGAAGTAGGCGAGCAGATCTGGCAACAGGGCGATCCGGTCGATCTGGTCCCACTGTGGCGTGCGCTGCTCGGCGGCCAACTGGTACACGGTGTTGAACGGCAGGAACTGCAACCCGTTGATCGCGTACAGCTCGGCGGCCGGTACGGCGCGGTGCACGGCGTCGATTACGTCCGGGGTGGTCCGCGCGTCGCGATAGGCGATCGGCGGGCCGAGCAGGTTGCCGCGGCGGTCGAGGCAGCCGTAGTCGACCGCCCAGGTGTCGAAGCCGATCGACTCGACCTGCGGGTAGCGGGCAACGAGGGCACCGAACCCGCCGAGCACCTCGCCGAACAGCCGGTCGAGGTCCCAGCGCAGGTGGCCGTCGCGCTCGGCGACACCGTTGGGGAAGCGGTGCACGACGTCGAGATCGACGCGCTGGCCGGACAGCAGCCCGGCGATCACCCGCCCGCTCGAGGCCCCGATGTCGACCGCGGCGACGACCCGTGCAGCGTCACCCCGCATCGCCGCAGCCTACGTGGGTCAGGTATCCGGACGGTTCGTCCACCGCGGGGGAGTGCCGTCCTTGCCGCTGGTCCGGTACCAGCTGCCTGCGGCGAGGGTGCCGCCGTCCACGGGGATCGTCAGGCCCGGTGTCATCCGGTTCAGCTCGCTCGCCAGGTACAGCGCGTGCATCGCCTGATCGAGCCCCGTTGCCGGGCGGCCCTCGGGCACCCAGCTGTCCCACATGTGCGCCTGGTCGGGTGGGACCAGGCGGTGGTACGGGACCTGCGGCGTGTCGGTGACGTCCGGAGCGATGCCGCACACGCGCACGCCGCGTGCGGCGACCTGCAGGCCGAGCGAGCGGGTGAACTGGAACGTCGCCGCCTTCATCGCCCCGTACACCGGGTCGGGTGGGTAGCCGCGCATCGCCTCGACGGACGACACGTTGATGATCGTGCCGCAGTTCCGGGCGAGCATCCCCGGCAGGAACTCGCGGGTCATCCGCAACACGTGGCCGACGTTGACCTCGAAGCAGCCGGCCCAGGTGTCGGGCGACGAGCTGGCGAACTCGCCGCTGCGCGGCAGGTAGTGGCCGACGTTGTTGACCAGGATGTCGCACGCGCCGAACCGTTCCTCGACGGCGGCGAGCACACGACCAGGCGTCGCCGGATCGAGGACGTCGGCGACCACCGCGGCCGCCCGTCCACCGCTGCCGGTGATCGTCGACACGGTGCCGGCGGCGCGCTCGGGGTCGATCTCGACCAGCATCACCGAGGCTGCGTGCTCGGCGAACAGCGCCGAGATCGAGCCACCGATGCCCGCACCACCACCGGTGACGACGGCGACCTTGCCGTCCAGCAGGCGGGCGTCGCTCAGCGCCACGTCGCCGCCCATGCGTGGGAGAGGCCGGCGAGGAACGGATCCACCTCGTCCGGCGTGCGCACCCAGACCGACATCGGCAGGCCGACCTCGGTGACCCCGGCCTCGGCGCACGCGGCCGCACCGCGCAAGGTGGCACCGAGGTCGGCTCCGTCGGGAGAACGAACGAGGGGCAGCGGCGCCCGAACGAGCAACGGTGCATCGCCTCGCCCGACGGCGCGGCGGGCGGCGCGCAGCGAGACGACGCCGGCGGCGATGTCCTGCTGCGTCGCGCCCATGATCGGGATCCACC
>CAZMHG010000340.1:0-1757 GCA_964565975.1 uncultured Ilumatobacteraceae bacterium
GGCGCTGGCTGTTGTGCATCAACGAGTTGTTGCTGCGCAGGTGGCGGCGACCGACGAGCAGCGCGTCGGCGGGCGGCGTGTCGAGCAGCTCGGCGAGACGATCGAGATCGGCGATCAGCGCTGCCGGAGCGAGCTCGACCTTGCCCGAACGGGTTTGCAGCGCACCCGGCAGGCGCGATTCGAGCGGGCCGAGGTCGACACCGTGTGGCGCGGCGCGCAGCGCGGCGACGCTCAACCCGTCGGGCCGCCTGCCGAAGGCCGCACCGTATGGCCCGAGTTGCAGCATCACGTCCAGCACGCGCGTCGGGCCGACCTGCGGGTCCAGCTGGGAGGCAAGCTCGCCGGGATCGCCGCCGGCGACCGGCGAGGACGGATCGTCCACCGCCCGCCGCAACAGCGCGTCGACCATCAGCGACTCGACGACGTCCACCGGGGCGTCGGGCCCCGCACCCTGGGCGATGAGCGCCAACCTGGCGAGGATCTCCCACTCGTCGGGCTCGTCTGCCTCACGGGCGAAGACCGGCTCGCTGAGATGGGCGACGTTGCGCACCGCGAAGGGCAGCAGCGCCAGGTCGTAGTGGTCCCGCGACAGCACCGACGGCGGCGGCAGGATCACGTCGGCGAAGCGGGTCGTCTCGTTCAGGTAGATGTCGACGCTGATCATCAGCTCCAGGTCGGCGAGCGCGGCTTGCAGGCGCTCGCCGTCGGGCGTGGACAACACGGGGTTGCCGGCGACGGTGACCAGCCCGCGGATCTGTCCATCGCCCGGCACGAGGATCTCGCCGGCCAGCGCCGCGGCCGGGTACTCGCCGAGGACCACGGCGTGACCACCGACCCGCGTGCGACGCGTGCTCGGTTGGTACCCGCGACCCCGCCCGGCCGGCCCGGCGGCCGGGCCACCCGCCGCGGGCAGCGGGAACATCGCCCCGCCGGCGCGGTCGAGGTTTCCCGTCACCGCGTTGAGCAGGTCCACGAGCCACGACGTGGTCGTCCCGAATGCGGTGGTCGTGGTGCCGATGCGCGAGTACACGACCGCCCGGTCCGCCGCGGCGATCGCCGCCGCCAGCGAGCGCAGGTCGGCGGCGGCGATGCCCGTGGTCGCTGCCACGGCATCGGGCGTGAACCGGCTCAGCGCGCCCAGCGCGACGTCGAGGCCGTCGACGTGACCGCCCAGATGGTCACCGATCGCGACGCGGCCGGACTGCGCGAGGGCGGTGACCATCGCCGCGAGCGCCAGCGCATCAGTTCCCGGGCGGATCGCCAGCCACTGGTCGGCTTCCTCGGCGGTGCGCGTGCGGCACGGGTCGATCACCACCAGGCGCCCACCGCGCGCACGCAGCGCGGCGATCCGGCCCGGGAAGTCCGGCGCCGTGCACAGGCTGCCGTTGGACACCATCGGGTTGCCACCGACGACGACCAACAGATCGGTGCGGTCGAGGTCCGGCACGGGGACCAGCGCGGCGCTGCCGAAGACCATCGCCGCGGCAACCTGACGCGGCAGCTGGTCCACCGTGGAGGCCGTGAACCTCGCCGTGTTGCCGAGCGCATGGGCCAGGGGCCGGCCGAACACCATCGCGCCAAGGTTGTGCGCCGTCGGGTTGCCGTGATAGGTGGCCAGCGCGGCGCGGGCATGCCGGGCGTCGAACTCGGCGAACAAGCGCGCGACCTCGCGCCACGCCTCGTCCCAGCTGACCGCGACGTGGACGCCGTCGCGCTTCACCAGTGGGCGACGCAGCCGATCGGGGTCGTGGTGGAGG
>CAZMHG010000340.1:1808-3996 GCA_964565975.1 uncultured Ilumatobacteraceae bacterium
TGCTGAACACGTCCTTCGCGGTCACCGCGAACGCGCACGACCCGGTCGCCCTCGACGGTGATCTGCAGGCCACACGTCGCCTCGCACAGCGGGCAGGTCCGGTAGGCCACACGACGCTCCACGTCCATCGGCCGATTGTTCCAGAGCATCGCGCCGTCTGCCAGCGCCGCCCCGCCCGACATCTGGCGCGCGCCGACGTGACCCGCCGCGCCACCGTGTCGCGCCGGCGTGTCGCGCCAACGCCGACGGAGCGAGCAACATGGGCCGATGGCGATCGGATCGAGCGCGAACCGCGGCACGGACCAAGCGTGGGACGGCGTGCCGTGCGTCGCCTGACACCGGACCCGGCCGACGGCTGCACGCCGGCCGACGCGACCGGCCACGACCGGCGGGCCGGCCGTGGGTGATGTTGTGCATGATCTCCAGCCTCGACGGCTCGGCACAGTTCGACCAGCGCTCGGGCGGGCTGTCCAGTCCCACCGACGTGGCGATGCTGTCGGCGTTGCGCAGCGAGGCCGACGTGGTCCTGGTCGGCGCCGGCACGGCGCGGGGCGAGGGCTACGGCCCGCCGAAGAAGCCCGGCTTGCGCATCGGCGTGGTGTCGAACAGCGGCACGGTCGACGTCGGCACGCCGCTCTTCACCTCCGGTGCGGGGTTCCTCGTGCTCCCCGAGGACGCCGACCCGGTTGCGGTCGACTCGGTGCGTGCCGGTACCGGCCGGGTCGACCTTGCCGGCGTGCTCGGGCGGCTCGACGCCCGGGTCGTGCAGCTGGAGGGCGGGCCCACGCTCAACGCGTCGTTCCTGGAGCTCGACCTGCTCGACGAGCTCAACCTGACCGTGTCACCGATGCTCGCCGGAGGCGACGGCGTGCGCATCGTGCACGGTGCACCGGAGTTGGGACGGGCCTACGAGCTTGCCCATCTCTACGAGGACGACGGCTTCCTGTTCGGGCGGTGGCTGCGCCGCGGCTGACGCACGTCGGGCGCACGGGCCGATCAGGTGGAGCGCGACTTCTTCAGCAGCACGAGCTCGCGCTGGAAGTCGGCGGCCTGGTCGAAGCCCTTGTAGACCGAGGCGAATCGGAGGTAGGCGACCTCGTCGAGATCGCGGAGGCGCTCGAGGACCTGCCGACCGAGCTCGGCAGAGGTCACCTCGGACCCGGCGACGCGGGCCGCGTCCTCCACGGCGACCGCCAACCCGGCCAGCTGAGCCGCCGTCACCGGGCGCCCTTTGCACGCCGCGGCCACGCCGGCGACCAGCTTGCTCTGGTCGAACGATTCCTTGCGGCCCGAGGCCTTGACCACCAGGAGTGGCTGCTCCTCGAGGCGCTCGTACGTCGTGAAGCGGTGTTGGCAGGCCGCGCACGTCCGCCGGCGGCGAATGGAAGCGCCCTCGTCGGCCAGGCGCGAGTCGATCACCTTGGTGTCCTCGTCGCGGCAACGTGGGCAACGCACGCCAGGATGATACGGCCGGGCACGCCCGTGACCCAGGCAGCGCCGCGCTGGGCACGACAGGACAGGCGACGCTGCCGGTGACAGCGCAGGCGAGCGACGCGGCGCCGCCTGGCCCCCGGCGGCAAGGCGCGAGCAGGTACCAGGCGGCGCAGAGGGTTGCCCGACGGCGGTCAGCCGGGCAGGGCGATCCGCTGACCGGCGAGCGGGTTGTCCGTACCGTTGAGCTGGATCAACGCTTCGACGTAGGCCTGGCGCGGCTGCGCTCCACGGAACCGCCCGGCGATCGACCACATCGAGTCGCCCGGGTGGACGAGGTAGCTGGTCGGCTGTCGCACCTGGGGCGCGCCGACCGCCGGATCGGCCGCTGCGGCTGGCCGGCGGACCACGGAAGGGGAGGCAGGGATCCTTCCGTGGTCCGCCAGCACCGCCGACGCAGCCAGCCACAGCAGGATGGTGGCCAGCGCGGCGAGCAGGGACGCCGCCAGGCGGCGCCGGACGTAGGTGACGTGCGTCGGCCGGCGGCCCACCCCGTGGGGAACGACCGTGAACGCGGGGAGGCCGGAGAGTCCAGTTCGTGGTGCCGTGGTGATGGTTGCGCTCATGGCCGGTGGTCTACTCCCAGGGTGTGACACGGCTGGACGGATGGCTGACGTGCTGGCTGACGCACGATCGAACGACTGCTGGTGCAGCTGCCGGATGCCCAGCCGGGCACATCTCGCCGGCTGCCGGGTAC
>CAZMHG010000341.1:0-3996 GCA_964565975.1 uncultured Ilumatobacteraceae bacterium
CGACGCGGTCGCCACCGTCACCGACAAGATCACGATGAACAACCTCTCGGCGATCCTCGGCATCCTCGCCAGTGGCACGAAGCCGCACCCGGCGGCGGCGACGTTCCTGGCCAACGCCCAGCCCGAAGAGGTCGCCACGACCACGCCGTTGGTCGGCCCCGTGGCACCGTCGAGCACCGCGACCGGCGGCACCTCGGGCACCGGCGCGACCACTGCCGGCACCGGCGCCGCGACGGCCGCGACCTCAGCCGCGACGGCCACCCCGGCCACCCCGGCCACGTCGGCGGCCACCACCCCGGGGACCTGATGATCGAGGTCCGTGGGCTGAGCAAATCGTTCGGCGGCAAGCAGGCGGTCAACGACCTGTCGTTCGACGTCCGTCCGGGCGTCGTCACCGGCTTCCTCGGCCCGAACGGCTGCGGCAAGTCCACGACGATGCGCTGCATGATCGGCCTCGACCGCGCCGACGCCGGGACGACCACGTTCGACGGCCGTCCCTACCCGGCGATCGATCGCCCGCTCACCGAGGTCGGCGCGCTGTTGGACGCCGGATACGTGCACCCCACGCGTTCGGCACGCAACCACCTGCGCTGGCTCGCGGCGAGCAACGGTCTACCCACCACGCGCGTCGCCGAGCTGCTCACCACCGTCGGGTTGCTCGACGTCGCCGGACAGAAGGTCGGGGCGTTCTCGCTGGGCATGCGCCAACGGCTCGGCCTGGCCGCGGCGATGCTCGGCGATCCGCACACGTTGATCCTCGACGAGCCGGCCAACGGCCTGGACCCCGAGGGCGTGCGGTGGATCCGCCAGGTGCTGATCGCCTTCGCCCGCCAGGGCAAGTCGGTGCTCGTCTCCAGCCATCTGCTGTCGGAGATGTCGATGATGGCCGACGAGCTGATCGTCATCGGCCAGGGCCGCCTCGTCGAGCACGGCCGGGTCGCCGATTTCGTCAGTCGCTATGCCGATCAGTGGGTCCGCGTCGTCACGCCCCAGCTGCCAGCGCTCGTCGAGGCGCTCCATCGCTCCGACGCCAAGGTCACGCCGGTGGACGCGACCACGATCGAGGTCCGCGGGGTGACCACCGCCGAGGTCGGTCAGCTCGCCGCCCAGTTGGGGGTCGTGTTGCACGAGTTGTCGCCGCAGGCCGGGTCGCTGGAGGACGCGTTCCTCTCGGCGACGACCGGGACCGAGGAGTACGTCGCTGGGGCGCTGCCGACGCCGGACGGGAGCGGGCGATGAGTCGCACCCTGCGCAGCGAGTGGATCAAGTTCACCACGGTGACGACGCACTGGGTGCTGGCGGTCCTGGCGTTCATCTTCCCGGTCGCGGTCACCGTCCTCACGGCGATCTTCATGGGGACCGACGGCCTCGACCGGCGCACCGTCGTCGCCCCGCTGACCGGCGCGTCGTTCCTGTCGCTCCTGGTGTTCATGGTGCTCGGGATCCTGTCGATCACCAGCGACTATGCACACCAGACGATCCGCCCGACGTTCGCCGCGACGCCGCACCGGATGCGCGTGATGACCGCCAAGGCGGTGGTCGTCGCCGCCGTTGCGTTGGTCGTGGAACTGCTGGTGCTGGTGATCGGCTACGTCGCCGGCTCGCTGATCGTCAACGGTCGGCGATCGGGTCTCGCCTCGTGGAGCTACTCCGAGGGCCGGGTGATGATCCTTGCCACGCTCGTGCTCGCGCCGCTCGCGGCGATCGTCGGCCTGGGCGCGGGCGGGTTGATCCGCAACCAGGCCGCGGCGATCACCGTGATGCTGGTCTGGCAGGTGATCGGCGAGGGACTGATCAGCGGCCTGCTCGGCCTGGTCCACGCGGACAGCCTGCGCAGCATGATGCCCTTCGGCGCAGCCGTGCGGGCGATCAACGGCAACGACGGCGACACCGTGCTGTGGAGCCGTGGCCCGAGCATGGCCGTGTTCGTGGTCTTCGCCGCGCTGATGTTCGCCCTCGGCAGCTGGCGGGTGCAACAGCGCGACGCCTGACGGGCGCACGGCGCGCCGCGGCCGCCCGCCGACCGCGCAACAGGGTCAGGTGCCGGGCGTCGCCGGCGTCGTGACGACAGGGCCTTCCGTGACCGGGACGGGGACGACCGCCGACGTGATCGGCGTCACCGTCGCCATCGTCACCGTGGCCATCGTCGTCACCACGGTGTCGGACGTGTCCGCGGACGACAGGACCGACAGGCCGGGGATGCCCGACATCGACACGGCGGTCACCTGATCGGCGGTGGGCAGTGCGACGACGATGTCCGACGTGACGGCAGGCATGCGCAGCAGCGCGTCGACCTTGATCGCCATCACGTCGATCGTCACGCCCACCTGGCGGACCTGGTTGTCCTGGCTGACCCAGACGTCGTAGTCCATGTTCATCGCGCCGAGCATCCCGCCCATGCTTCCGGTGAGCACGGGGTTGCTGGCCAGCACGGGGTTGCTCGTCAGCGTCGGGTTGTCCTTGATCAGCTGTCCGAGGTTGAGGGTCATCGTGTAGTGGACGGTGTCGACGCCGTCGACGGTCTCGTGTCCCTTGTCGAGGGCCTTGTCGGCGAGGTCCTTGGTGATCGACGAGGCGCCAGGGATCGAGGCCACCTGCCCGGACATCGAGCCGAGCGACGAGCCGGCGATGTCGACCACGCCGAACGGGGTCGTGAGGTGCTCGGACCGCAGCAGGGCGGCCGGAAGGTACAGCTTGCCGTTGGGCTGGTCGATGATCATCTCGATCTTCGACGGGATGCCGCCGGGCAGTGTGCCGCTCGCGGCGGGCGTCGTCGTCGGCGCGGTGGGCGCCGCTGTGGCCGGTGTCGAGCCGCTCGGCAGCGGGGGCAGGGTGAACGAGGTCGACCCTTCGGCCATCGCGGCCATCGCCGCCACCCCGGACAGGTCCATCGTCAGCTGCATCGTCCTGGCCTGGCCGTCGTACCGCGCGGTCAACGGGATGACCGCGGTCTGGCCGCGCGCGGCGATGCGGATCTGCCCGTCGATCAGGCGGTCGGCGGTGGGGTCGCTGGCCTGGGCGGCGATCGCCGCAGCGAGCGAGAACTCGCCAGAGGAGGTTGCTCCGCTCGACGGCGTGGCGTTCGGCGTGGTCGACGCCGCGGGGACTGGCATCGTTGCGGTCGCCGTGCCGGCGGTGGTGGAGCGGGTCGTCACCGGCGAGGCGCCGGCCGGGATCGCGGCGGTGGCCAGGGCCAGCGACGAGGCGAGTCCGGTGGCGGCGAACAGCATCCGGGTGCGGAACGTGAGGCGCGTGGCGGTCATGACCGAAGCCTACGGCGGCACCTCGCCCCCGTGCCTGCACCCGAGGTCGATGGCCACGTGCACCAGGGTCTCGCGCCCGTTGTCGACCAGCCACATCAGCCCCTGCCGGGCGGCGACCGGGGCACGGCGCGGCAGCGTGGCGGACAGCAGGTCACCGTCGTGTTCTGCGCTGGCGGTGCCGACCAGGCCCAGGCGTCCGGCGCGCATCGCCCCGGTCCAGTGGCCGTAGGTGCGGCGCAGCGCGTCGGCGCTGGCCGCGGCGACCACGAGCAGGCCTGGTTGGTGACCGGCGAGCAGCACCGCGAGCGCGCCGCCGTCGTCGACCAACTCGGCGTCGTCGATCGCCACCAGCCGTTGTCCGCCGCTGGGCAACGCGTCGAGCGCGTCGGCAAGCCGGTCGCCGTCGCGCGGCCGCACGCCCGCCGACCAGCCGTCCGGGCAGGCACGCCGCCATTGCCAGACGATCGTCGCCAGCGCCGTGCTCCGCCCGGTGCGCGGCGCGCCGAGGATCAGGACGTGCGCACCGTCGTGCACGGTCAGGTCGCACTCGGCGAAGGGCGCGTGTGACGAGTCGACGTGCGATTCCCCGGCACCGGCCGGCCGCAGCCCGATCGGCAGCGTCAGCCGAGCCCGGCCGGCGGCGCCCGCGGGGTGCGCCGACGGCGCGCGGAGCTGGGCAGTCGTCACGAACGCCGGCAGGCGTGCCAACCGCGGCGCGTGGGGGACGGGGCGT
>CAZMHG010000342.1:0-3977 GCA_964565975.1 uncultured Ilumatobacteraceae bacterium
CGATGGACGTCATCGACACCGCCGAGGTCTACGAGATCATCGTCGAACGCCACCGGCGAGCATCGACGATCCTCACCTCGAACCGTGATCCCGGCGAGATGCTCGCCCAGATGGCAGACCCGCTCCTCGCCCAATCAGCCATCGACAGGCTCCACTCCAACGCCCACGAACTCGTCATCGACGGCGAGTCCTACCGCCGCCGCCAACGACCCGGCATTGACACCACCAACCAACCCGAAGCATCATCCCCACGCCGACACTGACAACCCCGACCCGGTCCCATCACACTGGCGCACCGGTGGTCCCATCATGCTGGCGGGCGACAAGAGGTGCTGGACGCGCTCGACACTGACCTGGCATCTACTGCGTCTGGGGTTGCGGACGGGCTCTACGCATTCTGGCTCGGCTCCGGGATCTCCCGAGATGCCGTTCCAGGGTTGGGTGACCTGCTCACGAAGGTTCTGACGTTTCTTCAGCACCGAGCCGACCCGGCCGACCCGACCTGCCGATACAACGCAGCACTGGCTGAGATCCTCCGCGTAGGAGGAGTCCCGCAGGTCTTGCGCGATTCGATCGACTGGAGTCGACCGGTGCCTGACTGGCCGAACCTTCCCGACGTCCTTGAACCCCTGATCAGCCGCTACTCGCGGGTGATGGAGGTCGATGTTGAGGGAGAAGGAGACGAGGACTTCCTGCTGTGGGAGGCAGCGGACGTTTGCGCGACCTATGCCGACCCGGCGCTCGAGCCTGACGCAGAACATCTCTGCCTCGCGATCTTGATCCTTGAGGGTGCGATCTCAACGGCGACCTCGGCGAATTGGGACGGCCTGGTCGAGGCAGCCGTCGACCGGTTGGCGGGTCCCAACAACGGACTCCTGCGGGTGCGTGTGCACGACGACGACTTTCGAGGCCCGGACGCCAGATGCGAGCTGATCAAATTTCACGGTTGCGCCGTTCAAGCTGCCAAACACCCGGACAAGTACAGGTCGATGCTCGTGGTGCGAGACAGCCAGATCACCGGTTGGATCCAGAGTCAGGACCACCGGGTTGCGGTCGGCCACCTCACTCAGTTAGTCGCCACGAAGCCGACTCTGATGATCGGGCTGTCAGCTCAGGACGCCGACATCCAAGAAATCTTCGTCCGAGCACAGGAGCTCTTGGCTTGGCCGTGGCCGACGCCCCCGCTCTCTCCCACCGCAATGGTCTTCTGCGAGGAAACGGTCGGATTTGACCAGACGAAGATCCTCAAGTTCATGTACCGCGAGCTCTTCCGGAGGAATCGTGCCGAGATCTTGAGATCCGCCCGCGTCGGGTCCTTCGCCAAGCCCTTCCTCATTGCCCTTGTCCTCAGCACGCTCACTACGAAGCTCGGTCAGCTGCTTGGAAGCGTCAGCCACGCCGACGTAGCCGAGGCTGAGCTCGATGAGATGAAGCACTCGCTGCGACAACTGGCTAGGACGATCGCCGATACAGCGACAGCAAACCATCGGGACTTCGTGATTCAACTTGTCGAACAAGTGGGCCTTGTCTTGGCTACCTTTCGCACGGGAGTCGTGCCCTCTGGATCGAGTCGATACGAGCCGCTCACTGCGCAACCGGTCCGGTCCCTACTGGCCGACCCAAATGCGATCGTCCCCGAACTGCGTTGGCTCGCCATCGCGCTATCGCTCCTGGCGACTGGCGCCCGCTTCGGATGGTGGTCCTTCGGCGCGGGAGATGCGAATCGGCCCAAGTGCGGAGCGTTCCAGCTAGTGACCTCGAACGGCTCAACGAAGGTGTTCATTCTCAGGGACGCACTGGTTCTGGGCCAGTTGGAGGCGCACGGCACCTATGACGCGGAGGACTCCGAGGTCCTGGTGATCGTGGGCACGGCTGGTCCACGCCCGCAACGCAGGTCTCCAAGCGTTAGCTATGGTCGCACAGGCAAGATCTCAAGCCGCGAGATCTCGGTTGAAGCAATGGTCCACGATGCGCCGTCAGGAGCTTTGCTGGAGCGCTTCCGACAGGAGGTGGGGGCGTGACAACGGGAGCACTCGAGATCATGGCCGACTTCCTGCACGCAGCGGGGTTTCGCAGCCTCACGATGCCGCTGCAGATCCACGGTGCCGAGTTCCTACTCGACGGCGCGTTCGTCGGTACTGGTGTCTCCCAGGATCTCGTCCTCGTTGGTGGACTCCGAGTAAGCCCGGAGTCACTTGTCGGGCTGCTCGCCGGCCTCAATCGCGTTCTGGATAGTTCAGCATCCCGGAGACCCGTAAGCCTGGTGCTCTTGGGACCGCGGCCAGATGCTTTCACACTGCGGAGGCTTGAGGAGCGTGCTCGGGTGCTCACGGTCAACGATGGCGAGCCGGCGCCTGCAGAATTGGCGAATGCTCTGGCCGTACTGCTTCCCCTACGTCTGCCATCTCCCACAACTCTTGCGAGCGATCCGGTCGGCCAGTTGAGAAAGCGGCTTGGCACTCGCGTCGGCGACCTCGAGGAGGCGCTGATCTCCGCGATTCCAGAGGGACCCGACGGAGTCCGCGAAGCGCTGCGAAGTCAACTCGCGCTGCCGTTCACCTCTGCTGAGTCAGGAGGGCCCGGTGACTAGCCTCCCGCTCCGCCGCGTCTCCATATCCAACTTCCGCCGTCTCAGTGGCACCGTTGAGTTGCCCCTCGACGCACCGGTTGTTCTCATTCACGGCCCGAATGGCACGGGCAAGACCAGCATTCTCTCCGCAATCGAGCTTGCACTCACCGGCGCCGTAGAGAGCCTCGCTCGTGTCGACGACCGATACATGGCGCACCTGCCGCTCTTCGGTAGATCGTTCGCTGCAGTGGAGATCCAGGTTGCCGACCAGGATGGAGTCACCCGGTCGGGCGGAGTCATGACTGTCGGCGGCGGCGGGCTCAAGGGCGAGCCCGCATTCGACCCAGCGACTCGACAGTTCTTCTCCGAACGTTGCTATCTCGACCAAGCGTCGCTTGGACGGCTCCTCGAGATCTACCAGCACAGCGACAAGAATCGAGAGTCGTCCCTGACTCGTTTCGTCGACGAGCTTCTTGGCCTCGATGATCTCGATGCATTGATCTCAGGTCTCGTTGATGTGACCGACGTGCGGCGCATCAGGAAGCTCGTCGATGAGTACGCAAGCGCCACTGCTGAGTCAGACAGTCTCGACGCGACCCTCAAGGCAGCCGGCGCACGACAACGAGTCTTGAACAACGAGATTGCCGATTCAATCAAGGTCGTGGAGCTGATGCTTCAGGAGCTTGGGGCCGCTCCCCTAGAGGATGTATCGCTCGAGGGCGTCACGAAAGCACGGAAGACGTGCGACCGAGAGTTGTCGGAGAGAGGTTCGCTAGACCTCGACCAGGTGTGGCGCGAGCTTGCAGAACTCAAAGGTCGACTCGATGGAGTTGCTACGCAACGTTCGCATAGAACGCTGGTCGAGGCCAGATCGCGCGCCGCGAACCTCGAATCCGAACTGCATCAGTGGAGAGTCTCCAACGACGCGGTCATCGCCGGTTTGCGCGACGAAGCGCTGGCGTTGGACACATGGCAACCATCGAGATCACTCAACGATCTGGAGACGTTGGAAGACCTTCGAGAAACCCTCTCGACCCAACGGTCGAGCCTGAGAGACGTCTACAGGCGAAGGGAGGAGATCGCGAGCGCGCTTGAGAATGCGCGAGCCGAGTTCGCCAAGACGACCGAGCTTGCAGGAGCGTTTACCTCCCAACTGACGAGCGGTGAGCAACGGGCAGGGATACTCGCCTCCGCCTTGGCCTCGCTTCGCGGCGAACTCCAAGGGGACACCTGCCCTGTCTGTGATCGTGACTTCTCCGAGGTCGGGCGAGGCCATCTTGTCGGTCATCTTGATACGAAGATTTCGGAGCTTGCAGCCGAAGGCGAGTCTCTCTCGACAATTCGAAGGCAGCGAGACGCGGCCAACGCTCAACTCGCGCAGCTGTCCCGACAACGCGACAATCTCTAC
>CAZMHG010000343.1:0-3954 GCA_964565975.1 uncultured Ilumatobacteraceae bacterium
CCCATGCTGTAGCCGACGATGACCGCCGGCCCGTAGCCGGCGATCAGGTCGGCGCCGCTGCGCAGATCGGCGCGCACGGCCGCCGACTGGCCGTGCCCCGGCAGGTCGACGAGGACGCACTCGTAACCGGCGTCGGAGAGCGGCTCGGCGATCGGCCGCCAGCTCGCGCAGGTTTGGGTGAAGCCGTGCAGGAAGACCACTCGCCGCCCGCTGCCGCGTGTCCACGCGGCGAGGCCTCCGCCCAGCCGGACCCACCCTGCTGCGTGCAGGCCGGCGTCCGGGTCGGCGTGCCGTGGTGCGCTCGCCGGGCGCGGCCCACGCCCGGGCGCGTGCGGATCGCGGTCCGGGTGGGCGACGTCCTGGGCCGGCACCCTGGGCACGATACGGCGTATCGTTGCCCGCCGTGAGCGCGCCGGATCGAACGTCCACGGGCGGCGCGCCCGGCGGGGCCGGCACGAGCGCGCGCCAGGCAGACGTGCAGGCGACGATGTGCGCCACGCTGGTCGACGAGTGGATCGCCCTCGGCGTGCGCCTGGCGATGATCGCCCCCGGTTCGCGCAGCACGCCGGTCGCCCTCGCGCTGGCTGCCCGACCCGAGGTGCGCATCGAGGTGTTCCTCGACGAGCGGTCCGCGGCGTTCGCCGCGCTCGGCGCCGGCGCGGCGGCGGCGCTGCCGGCGATCGCGCAGTGCACCAGCGGGACCGCGGCGACGCACTTCCACGCCGCCGTGGCAGAGGCCGACCTGTCGGGCGTGCCGCTGATCGTGGTCACCGCCGACCGCCCGCCCGAACTGCACGGGGTGGGCGCACCGCAGACGATCGAGCAACACCGGCTGTACGGCGCCAAGGTCCGGTGGGCGGTGGATCTGGCACCGCCGACGGCGGGCGAACGGTGGGTCTGGCGCTATCTGGCCGCGTCGCTGGTGGCCCGCGCGACGGGCGCTCGTCCGGGCCCGGTGCACCTCAACCTCGGATTGCGTGAACCGCTGCTCGGTCGGGCCGACGAGCTGCCCCGGCGATTCGACGCCTCGCCTCCGGTGGCGGACGTGCCGCACCTCGATGCCGAGCTGGACGGGCTTGCCCCGTCGCTCGACGTGCAACGTGGCGTGATCGTCGCCGGCGCCGGCGCCGGCCCGGATGCGGCGGTTGGCGAGCTGTCCGGCGCGCTCGGCTGGCCGGTGCTTGCCGATCCGCAGTCGCGCTGCCGTGGGCTCGCCGCGGCCGTCTCCGCGTTCGACGCGATCCTGCGACACCCGGACTTCGCCCGCGATCACGCGCCCACGGCGGTCCTGCAGCTGGGCATGCCGCCGGCCTCCAAGGTGCTCGGCCAGTGGCTGGCCTCGGCACCCGGAACCGTGCATGTCGCCGTGTCCGGCCGCGGCCTGGTGTCCGACCCGCTGCTCGTCGGCGCCCGCCAGGTGCACGCGCACCCTGCCGCCGTGTGCGCGGCGATCGTCCGGTCGGGGATTCGTGGCGGCCGCGACACCCCGTGGTCGGCGCGCTGGCGAACGGCCGAGCGCATCGCCCAGGCCGCGTTCGACGAGCTGCTCGACGGCGACGGCGAGCTGTCCGACCCCGCCGTCGGGCGTGCCGTCAGCCGCCTGCCTGCCGACGTGCGGGTCGTCGTCTCGTCCTCCATGCCCGTGCGTGATCTGGAGTGGTTCGGCGCACCCGGCCGCGGCCCGATCGTGCTGTCCAACCGTGGTGCGAACGGGATCGACGGCGTGCTGGCGACGGCGATCGGCGTGGCGGCCACCGGGGTCCGTACCGTGGCGTGGGTCGGTGACGTCGCCTTGTTGCACGACGCCTCGTCCCTCGCCGCGCTGGCCAGACGCCCGGTCGACCTGACGATCCTGGTCACCGACAACGACGGCGGCGCGATCTTCTCGTTCCTGCCGCAGGCCACGGCGGTCTCCACCGAGCGTTTCGAGCTGCTGTTCGGTACACCGCACGGCACGGATCTGGCCGCCCTCGCGCTGGCCCACGGCATCGACGCGACCCAGGTCACCACCCGCGAAGGGTTGCGCGCCGCGCTCGATCGGCGCGGCATCCGGCTGGTGCTGGTGCGCACCGACCGCGCCGCCAACGTCGCACTCCACCGCCGCCTGAACGACACGGTGGTCACCCGCCTGCGCTGACGCCACCGGTCGGCAGGGGTGCGCATCGACCGGGAGCGCGGCCCCGCCCGCACCCGCCCGTGGGCTACGGGCGGACGATCGCCGAGAGCATCGCCTGGAACTTGGCCTGCGTCTCGGCCAACTCGGCCAGTGGTTCGCTCTGGGCGACGATGCCGCCGCCGGCAGTCAGCACCGCGGTTCGGCGGTCGTCGCTCAGCTCGGCGCAGCGAATCGTCACGGCCCACTCGCCGTTGCCATGGTGGTCGATCCACCCGACGGCGCCGCCGTAGCGGCCGCGGTCGAACCCTTCGGTGGCCTGGATCAACCGGATCGCCTCGTTCCGCGGGAACCCGCCGAGCGCCGGGGTCGGGCACAACGCCCGGACGAGTTGCAGCACGGTCGGTGCCGGGTCGCTGAGCCGTCCCTCGAGGTAGGTGGCCAGGTGCTGCACGTTGGCGACGGCGACCACCGACGGCTCGGGCTCCCAGTCCAGGTAGCTGCACCACGGCAGCAGCGTGTCGTGGATCATGTCGATCACGACGCGGTGCTCGACCTGGTCCTTCGTGCTGGCGACCAGCGCCGCCGCGGCACGCCGGTCGGTGTCCGGGTCACCGGTACGTGGCGCCGTGCCCGCCAGCGGCCGGCTGCGGACCACGTCGGCGTCGACCGACACCAGCAACTCGGGCGAGGCCCCCACCAGGCCGTCGACGCAGTAGCGGTAGCTGGTCGAGAACGCCGCCTTCAACCGCAGCAGGACGCCGTGCACGTCGATCGGCTGCTGTCCGCGCACTTCCACCTGGCGGGCGATCACCGCCTTGGCCAGTTCGCCGCGGCGGACCGCGTCGCGCGCCCGCTCCACCGCCGCGAGGTACTGCTCGACCGGGCCGCGGGCGGCGACGTCGAACGTGCCGCTCGCCGGCGCGGGTCGCGGATCGGTCAGCGGCTCGGCCAGCAGCGCGTCCGGGTCGTCGCCGATCGCGGTGACCCAGTGGTGGCCGCCGGCGTCCTTGACGACCGTGACCCGAGGAAGCGACAGCTGCGCCGGCGCCCCGGGCAGGAACGGCACGCAACCGATCGCCCGCAGCGTGGCTCCGCCGGCGCGATCGTCGTGCTCCACGTCGTGCATCACCCGCAGCGCATCGTCCGCCGGACCGCGCCAGGCCACGCCACGGCCGGCGAAGCCGGTGCCGGCACGCACGAACAGCGCGCCGTGCCCGGCGCACACGTCGTTCAGGTCGACATCACCACCACCGGCGACGTCGGCCAGCGGGACGCTGACGGCGCGCACGTCACGCCTCGCGGCGGGTGCCGGTGAGCAGCTGGACGATGCCGCCCGACAGCTGTCGGTGCTCCGCGTCGGAGAACCCGGCGGCGCGCAGCTCGTCGACCATCACGGCCGGCGCCGGCAGGTACGACACGCTCTTGGGGAGGTACCGGTAGGCAGCGCCGTCGCTGAGGATCGCGCCGATCCTGGGCACCACCTTGCCGAAGTACACGCCGTTCCCGAAGCGCACCAGCGGGTTGCGCGGCACGCCGACGTCGAGCAGGGCGATGCGCCCACCGGGTCGCACGACGCGGCCGAGCTCGGCGAAGAACGCCGGCAGCTCGACCAGGTTGCGCAGGGCGAACCCGCAGGTCGCCCCGTCGACGGCACCGCGGGCGAGCGGAAGGCGCAGGATGTCGGCCTGGACCCGTGGCGCACCGCTGCGGTCGGCGCGCAGCATGCCAAGGCTGAGGTCGAACGACAGCGGGCGATGCCCGGCGCGGGCCAGGTCGGTGCACAGGTCGCCCGTGCCGCTGGCGAGGTCGATGACCGTCGAGCCGGATCGCAGGCCCAG
>CAZMHG010000344.1:0-2175 GCA_964565975.1 uncultured Ilumatobacteraceae bacterium
AAGGGCCGGATCACCGACCTGCGCCCGGGCGATGCCGGCCGCTCGATCGTCACGTTCGAGTGCCCGAGCCGGGGCCTGATCGGGTTCCGGTCACTGCTGATGACCGCCACGCGCGGGACTGCTCTGCTGCACCAGCACCACATCGGCTGGATGCCCTGGGCGGGCGAGATGCCCGACAGCCGCGGCGGGGCGATGGTCGCCGACCGGATCGGCGCGACGACGGCCTACGCCCTCGACAAGCTGCAGCTGACCGGGCAGTTCTTCGTCGACCCGGGAACCGACGTGTACGAGGGCATGGTCGTCGGCGAGTGCAGCCGCGAGGACGAGATGGTCGTCAACGTCGTGCGCGCCAAGGAGAAGACGAACATCCGCACCCACAGCCATGACGACGCCGTCAAGCTGCCGGCGCCGCGGATCCACTCGCTGGAGACGGCGATCGAGTGGATCGCCAACGACGAGCTGGTCGAGGTGACACCCAACGCGATCCGGATCCGCAAGCGCCACCTGGGTCTCGAGGACCGTCGCAAGGCGAACAAGCGCGTCAAGACCTGATCCGGCGCCGCGGGTCAGTGCCAGCCGCGTGAGCGCAACAGCGCGGTGACCGCCGCCGCGACGAACATCACGATCAGCAGGTTGGCCCGCCGCCACAGCAGCACGACGGCGACGAGCAGCCCGGCAACCCGGGCGTCGATCACCAGACGCCCGCCGGAGCCGGCGAACGTCTGCACGGTGACGAGCGCGGCGAGCAGGGCGACGGGCATCAGCGTGGTCGCCCGCACGGTGCGGGCACCCGACAGCCAACGTTCCGGCACCAGGTACCCGAGCAGCTTCAGCGCGTAGGCCGCGGCGCTGGCCAGGATCACGGTCGTCCAGCGGCTCATCGTCGACGTCCGGGTGTCCTGACCGCCACGGCCAGCGCGGCGGCGGACGAGGCGATCACGGGGATGCCCGCCGCGGTGAACGGCGACAGCCCGAGCGCGATCGCCACCGCCAACAGCGCCGTGGCCCGCGCCGGGCGGCCCGACAGCCGCGGCCAGAGCAACGAGCAGAACGCGGCCGATGCGGCCGCGTCGAGACCCCACTGCTTCGGGTCGCCGATCGCGTTGCCGGCGAGCGCGCCGACGAGGGTCATCAGGTTCCACCCGGCGAAGATCGTCAGCCCGGTCGTCCAGAACCCGGCGCGCTGGGCCTCGGTCGCCTCCTGTGCGCTGCCCACCGCGGTGGATTCGTCGATGGTCACGTGCGCGGCGGCCAGCCGGCGGATGCCGCGCACGCCCAGGAAGCGAGCCGTGCGCAGGCCGTAGAAGGTGTTGCGCGCGGCCAGCAGCGTGGACGCGGTGAACGCCGAGATGCCGGATCCGCCGCCGCCGATCACCCCCGCGAGGGCGAACTGCGAGCCGCCGGAGAACAGCACCAGCGAGAGGACCTGGGTCTGCCAGATCGACAGCCCGGACGACACCGAGACCGCGCCGAAGCTGGTGCCGTACAGGCTCACCGACAGGCCGAGCACCAGGCCCTGGCGGCGTGCGGTGCGGACCGCAGCCGTGTGCGTGGCGGCGTGGGCGACGGTCACCGTGGTCTCCCCGGGCGGTGACCGGACGGGGCGCTCACGAGCGACGGACCGCGGGGTGGGGCAGCGGCACGGCGACCGACCGGAGCAGCCGGGCGATCCGGGCATACACGGGCTCGCCGACCAGCGCGACGATCTCGGCGCGCAGGTGCTCGACGACCGGGACGCGGCCGACGAACGCGTCGGGCGAGTCGGTGCACCACCAGTGGAACTCGGCGCCGCCGGCACCCCAGTCGCGGCGCTTCCATTCGCGCAGCGTCGAGGTGACGTGACCGTTGTCGTCGGTCGCGTGTTCCAGGCGCAGCGGTACCTGCCAGCAGACGTCCGGCTTCCAGTCCATCGGCCGCTCGCCGGCCTCCAGCGCGGCGACGTGCAGCGCGCAGCCGGGCCCGCCGGCGAAGTCCGGCCTGTTGAGGAAGATGCACGCGTCGTCGACCTTGCGGGTGACGGTGACGCCGTCCTCGTCGGCAAGCACGCCGCCGAGGCGTCCCTGGCGTTGGTGCTGCCAGTGGCGCTTGCGCAGGCGGCTGCTCGCGGCGACGACCGTCTGCACGTCGTCGTCGTCGACGAAGTGCGCGCCATGGCTGCAGCAGCCTTCGCTCAGT
>CAZMHG010000344.1:2185-2746 GCA_964565975.1 uncultured Ilumatobacteraceae bacterium
CGTCGCGTCCGTGTCGAGCACGCCGTGGCAGCCGTTGCCGAAGATGCACGACCAGTTGGAGCGCAGGAACGTGGCGTCGAACGTCCACGTGCGGTACTCGGACTCGTCGTCGAAGCTGATCCACTCGTGGACGTCGTCCGGCGTGCCCTGGAACCACTGCATCCGCGGCGAGGGTAATCGTCGCCAGGCCGAACAAGCACCCTCGGTAGGCTGGTCAGCCTGATGTCAACGCCACCCCTCTCCGTGCCGCGGACCGCCGACCAGCTGCGTGCTTCGTTCCTCGACTTCTACGCGGACCGCCAACACGCCGCGGTGCCGTCGGCGAGCCTGATCCCGCACGACCCGACGGTGCTGTTCAACGTCGCCGGCATGGTGCCGTTCAAGCCGTACTTCGTCGGTGACGAGACGCCGCCGTTTCGCCGCGCGGTCAGCAGCCAGAAGTGCGCCAGGGCCGGTGGAAAGCACAACGACCTCGACGACGTCGGCCGGACCTCGCGGCACCTGGTGTTCTTCGAGATGCTCGGCAACTTCAGCTTCGGCGACTACTTCAAGGCCGACGCG
>CAZMHG010000344.1:2756-3941 GCA_964565975.1 uncultured Ilumatobacteraceae bacterium
ACCAACACGTGGGGCATGGACGGCGACCGGATCTGGGTCACGGTGCACACCAGCGACGACGACGCCGAGGCGATCTGGCACGAGCAGGTCGGCGTGCCGATCGAGCGCATCCAGCGTCTCGGTGACAAGGACAACTTCTGGCAGATGGGCGACACAGGCCCATGCGGGCCGTGCAGCGAGTTGCACATCGATCGCGGGCCCGAGTTCGGCCCGGCGGGTGGCCCGATCGGCGACCCGGCCGGCGAACGATTCATGGAGTTCTACAACCTGGTGTTCATGCAGTACAACCAGGCGTCCGACGGGTCGCGCACACCGCTGCCGAAGCCGTCGATCGACACCGGCGCCGGGCTCGAACGCGTCCTGTGCCTGCTGCAGGACGTCGAGTCGGTGTGGGAGACCGACCTGATGATGCCGTTGATCGACCAGGGAAGCTCGCTGACCGGGAAGCGGTACATCCCGGGCAACTACGCCGACCGGACCAGCTTCAGCCTGCGTGTCCTGGCCGAGCACGCGCGCAGCAGCGCGATGCTGATCAACGACGGTGTGTTCCCCAGCAACGAGGGCCGCGGGTACGTGTTGCGCCGGATCATCCGGCGCGCCGTCCGCCACGCCTACCTGCTCGGCACCGAACAGTTGGTCATGCCCACCTTGGCCGACACGGCGATCGGGATCATGGGCAACGCCTACCCGGACGTGGTCAAGAACCGCGACTTCATCCTGGGCGTCGTCAGCCGCGAAGAAGAGCGCTTCCGTCACACCCTGAAGAACGGCCTGACGATGCTCGAAGACGAGATCGCGCGCACCACGGGCACGCTCAGCGGGACGGCCGCGTTCACGCTCCACGACACCTACGGGTTCCCGCTGGAGCTGACCGAAGAGATCGCCGGCGAGCGCAACGTGCACGTCGATACCGCCGGGTTCGACGCCGAGATGGACGCCCAGCGCGCCCGGGCCAAGGCGGCGCGCAAGGGTTCGGGCACCTCCGCCGAACGCCAGGACGCGTACCGCGAGGTGATGGAGCAGTTCGGCACCACCTCGTTCGTCGGGTATCACCAGGACACCACCGAGGCCACCGTGCTGGCCGTGATCGAGAACGACGACGACACGGTCGAGGTGTTCTTGGACCGCACGCCGTTCTACGCCGAGAGCGGTGGCCAGGTTGGCGACACCGGCGAGATCAGCGGT
>CAZMHG010000345.1:0-3936 GCA_964565975.1 uncultured Ilumatobacteraceae bacterium
ACGGGATCCCGAACGCACGGCACATCGCCACGCGCGCCTGCTCCATCGCCACCGACGCGAGGCCGGGCGGACCGGTGATGTCGCCTGCGGCGTAGACCCACGGCACCGTCGTGCGGAAGTCGCCGTCGACGACCACGCGGCCGCGGCGCCCGATCTCGACCCCGAGCTCCTCGAGGCCCATGCCCTCCACGTTGCCGGTGCGGCCGAGCGCGTGGAGCACGGCGTCGGCGCGCAGCTCCCGCCCGCCGAGGTCGACCACCAGCTCGTCGCCGTCGCGGGTCACGGACCGCACGCGGCCGTCGAGGACGAGGGTCGCGCCCGCGCGCTCCAGGCTGTCGACGAGAGCGTCGGCGACCTCGGCGTCGATCGTCGGCAGCAGGCGGCCGCCCGGGTCGACGAGCGTGACGTCGACGCCGACGGCGGCGAGGATCGACGCGTACTCCGTGCCGACCGGCCCGCCGCCCACGATCACCATGCGCCGCGGCAGGGCGGCGATCGACAGGATCGACTCCGAGTCGTGGACGTCGGGGTCGTCGAAGGGCATCCCCTCCGGGTGGTGCGGCCGCGAGCCGGTGGCGAGCAGGACGGTGCCGGCCCGCAGGACCCGGACGCTGCCGTCGGGTGCCGTGACGGTCACGCTGCGGTCCGCACCGAGCCGGGCATGGCCGTGCAGCACGTCGACGCCGTGCCGCTCGAGGTTCGCGGCCACCGCCGCTGCCATCCCGGACACGACGTCCTGGGTGTGGCCGGACAGGCGCGTCATCACCTCGGCCGGCGTGAGGTCCAGGCCGACTCCGAAGGTCTCCTTGCGCGACCAGCCCGACAGGTACAGCGCCGCGTCGCGCAGCGCCTTCACCGGGACGCCGGACACCGCGATCGCCGACCCGCCGGCCCCGGCGCGGCGCTCGACGACCGCGACGCGGTGGCCGTAGTAGGCCGCCTGGGTCGCCCCCTTCTCGCCGGCCGGCCCCGAGCCGATCACCACGAGGTCGTAGTCGTCCGTCGCCATCCCGCCCCCCACTCGTCCGCGGCCGCCGCGGCTGAGGGGACGGTAGCCCGCCCGGTGAGCGGATCGGACGCGAACCGCCGAGCGGTGCCCGACGCACCGGGAGCGGACCCACGGCGACCGATCCGGCCACGCTGCGTCGCAGGTCAGGCACGTAGCGAAGCACTTCGCGGTGATGCGCGGTTCTCGACGATCTTCGTCACCCGTGATCGCTACGGTCGGGCAAACGGGCCGCTCAGGTCCGCGGCCGGCCGACGACCGGGGGTCGCGATCATGGCTCGATCTGCACGTTCCACCAGGACCCGTGCCGCCGGGGGGCTCGCGGTCGCCGCGTCGCTCGCCGTGGCCGGTCTCGTCGCGGTGCCGGCGCCGGCCAGCGCCGCGGGCGGGGGCGTGGTGATCTCCGAGCTGAACTACCACGCCGTGTGCGACCTCGACACCGACGACTTCCTCGAGCTGACCAACACCAGCGCCGCGCCCATCGACATGTCCGGCTGGTCGTTCAGCGCGGGCATCACGGCCGTGCTGCCGTCGGGCACCACCATCGCCCCGGGCCAGCGGTTCGTCCTGTCGCCGAGCGCCACCGCGTTCACCGCGCTGCACGGGTTCGCCCCCGACGCCATCTACACCGGCAAGCTCAGCAACAGCGGCGAGGCGGTCACGCTCGTCGACGCGTCGCTGGCCGTCGTCGACACCGTCACCTACGCCGACGCCGCTCCCTGGACGCCGCTCGCCGACGGCACCGGCCCCTCGCTCGAGCTCCGCGGCCTCGCCTTCGACAACACCGACCCCGACAACTGGGGGCCGTCCACCGTCGTCGGAGGCACCCCCGGCGCCGTCAACTCCCTCGACGGCACGGCACCGCTGCCGAAGGTGAAGAACCTGACGACCACGCCGCAGCGTCCCGACCCGGGCCAGGCCATCGCGGTCTCCGCCCAGCTGCCCCCCGACAGCACGGCGACCCTCACCTACAAGGTGATGTTCGGCGCCGACGTCACCATCCCGTTCCGCGACGACGCCGCGAGCCCGGGCGGCGCCGGCGACGGCGTCTACGGGGCGACGATCCCCGGCCAGGCGGCCGGCCAGCTCGTGCGCTACCGCGTCAACGCCACGTTCCTCGGCCTCGCCTTCTCGGGGCCGGCCGGCGACGACTCGATCCGCTACGCGGGCACCGTCGTCAAGAACCCCGCGGTCGTCACCGCGACGCCTGTCGTCGAGTGGTTCATGGACGACGCGGTCTACAACGACCTGCTGGCCAACCACCGCTACGACGACGTCACCGGTCCGGCCGTGTTCACCTACAACGGCGAGGTGTTCGACAACACCGCCATGCGCGTGCGCGGCAACACGACGCGGTCGGCGACGAAGGTGAGCTGGAAGATCGAGCTGCCGGTGGGCCACACGACCACGCTCGGCGGCCTGCTCCCCTACCCGCTCGACGAGTTCGCCCTCCAGCGCGAGTCCGATGCGATCGCCGACATGGGCTGGTACGCCGTCAAGCAGGCCGGTGGCCGCGCCCTGACGATCCTCCCGGTGCGCAGCCAGCGCAACGGCACCTTCTGGAGCCTCGGCCGGATCATGGAGACCGAGGACGGCTCCTGGCGCGACGCCCAGGGCGTCTCCAAGTGGTCGATCTACAAGGGCGACGGCGGCTCCGTCGGCAAGCAGCCCTCGGTCGCGGCGCTCGAGGCCTCGCTCTGGCTGGACAAGAAGACCCGCGAGACCGAGGACTACACCGACGCCTGGCAGCTCGGCCAGGCGATCGACGCCCCCGCGTCCGCAGCCCAGCGGGCGTGGATCCTCAACAACGTCAACGTCCCCGAGCTGATCAACTACATGGCGATCAACAGCATCATCCGCCACCACGACTCCGGCTGGTACAACTGGTGGATCTCGCGCGACACCGAGGGCACCGGTCGCTGGGAGATGTGGCAGTGGGACCTCAACTGGACGTTCACCACGCCGGCCCAGGACGGCGACGGGCTGTTCCTCACGCCTGACACGTCGAACAAGTTCACCAAGGCGATGCTGGCGTACCCCGACTTCAAGCAGATGTTCATGCGTCGGCTGCGCACGCTGGCCGACCAGCTGCTGACCCCGGGCCAGTACGAGAGCTACTGGGACGCCTCGGTCGCGCCCACCATCTCCGACTGGAACCTCGACCGCGCGAAGTGGGGCGGCTACACCCCGGCGAGCGCGCGCCTGTCGTTCACCAACGGCCTCGCCGACCGGCGTACGGCGATCGCCTCGAACACCGGGCCGGGTCTGCCCGTGCCCACCTCGCAGTCGGCGAACGCCTCGGCCGTGATCAACGAGATCATGTACGCGCCGGCCGGCGGCCCCGCGGGGCAGTACGTCGAGCTCTCGAACCCGTCGAGCACCGACTCCGTCGACGTGTCCGGCTGGACGGTCCCCGAGCTCGGCCTCACGATCCAGCCCGGCACCGTCATCCTGCCCGGCAAGCAGATCGTCTTCGTGGCCAACGACGTCGCGTTCCGCGCGCTCTACCCGAGCGGCGACCGCATCGTGGCGGGCCAGTTCACCACGCCGCTGTCGGCCACCGGTCAGACGCTGACCCTGCAGCAGGGCGCCCGCGTCGTCGACACGGTCACCTACAGCAGCACCGACCCGTGGCCCACGGCGGCCGCCGGCACCGGCCCGTCGCTGGAGCTCAAGGACCAGTCGGCCGACAACTCCGTCGCCGCGAACTGGTCGGCGACGAGCACCTCCGGCACCCCGGGCCTGCCCAACACGACGACGGTCCCGCCGGACACCACGCCGCCGACCGCGCCGACCGGCCTCACGGCGACCAACCTCACGACCACCGGGGTCACCCTGAGCTGGGGCGCGTCGACCGACGACCGCGGGCCGGTCAGCTACGAGGTCACGCGCAACGGCACGGCGCTGCCGCGCACGTCGGCGCTCACCCT
>CAZMHG010000346.1:0-3934 GCA_964565975.1 uncultured Ilumatobacteraceae bacterium
TGCCCGGCCGACGTCTCGGCCGCCGTGATCGGCCTGCTGCGCGCCCATGCGTGAGGCGGGCGCGGTGCCGGCCGGCACCGGCCGGACTGACGGTGTGCCCCCGGTCCGCGCCGTGATCTTCGACGCCGGCGACGTGCTGATCCATCCGGCGCACGCCCTGCTGGACCGCCTCGAAGCGGCGACCGGGCTGCGCTTCTCCGGCCGTGGCCCGCTCGGCACGGAACCCGATCCGCGCTGGGAGGCGATGGAGCGCGGCGAGCTGTCGTGGGAGCAGTACTGGCACGGCGTGGGCGCCGAGGCGGGCACCCCCACGCTGAAGGAGCTGCATTGTCTCGTCTCCCGCACGCTGCCCGACGAGATGTGGGACCCGCAGATGATCGCCCTGGTGCACGAGTGCCGCGCCGCGGGCTGCAAGGTCGCCGTGCTGACCAACGACATGGTCAACATCAGCGGGCCCGACTTCCGGCGGATCAACCCGACGATGCAGATCTTCGACGCCGTGGTCGATTCTGCCGACGTCGGCGTCCGCAAACCGGCGCCCAAGCCGTACCTGGCGATCTGCGCGGCGCTCGGGGTGGACCCCGGCGAGTGCGTGTTCCTGGACGACACCCCGGCGTGCGTCGAGGGCGCTGCCGGCGTCGGGATGCAGGGCGTGCTGGTCGACACGTTCGATCGGGCACCGGCGATTGCCCACGTCCGCCAGCTCGTCGGGCGAGGCCGCCGATGACAGACGGCGGCGGGCGAACGACCACCGCCACCGTCACCCCGTCGGCAGCGACGTCCACTGCCGCGTCGGCAGCGACGTTCACCGTCGCCGCCGTGCAGGCCGCGCCCGTGTTCCTCGACCCGGCAGCATCCACCGACAAGGCCTGCCTGCTGATCGCCGATGCCGGTGCGGCGGGTGCCCGACTTGCCGCGTTCGGCGAGTCATGGCTGCCTGGCTACCCGCGCTACTGCAACGCGCCGATCGACGCCAACGAGCGTCGTGCCCTCACCGCGCGCTACCTGGCTGCGGCGGTCGAGATCGGCGGGCCGGAGACCGACCAGCTGTGCGCCGCGGCCGCGGGAGCGAACGTCGACGTGGTCATCGGGATCGCCGAGCGCGACGCGGCGACGGCCGGGACCACGTATTGCACGCTGCTGTTCATCGGCAGCGACGGCCAGATCCTGGGCAGGCACCGCAAGCTGAAGCCGACCGACGGTGAGCGCACGGTGTGGGGCGACGGCGACGCGCTCGGCCTGCGCGCTTGGCAACGCCCGTACGGACGCCTCAGCGGGCTGAACTGCTGGGAGCACAACATGGTCCTGCCCGGCTACGCGCTGATCAGGGACGGCACGCAGGTCCACGTCGCCGCGTTCCCCGGCCACGAGCCGGTCGAAGGTCCGTCGCGCACGCGCCAGCTGCTCCTCGCGCGGGCCTTCGCCTCGCAGGCGGCGTGCTACGTGGTCCTGGTCGGCGGCGTGCTGCGGCCCGACGACGTGCCCGACCCCGAGGTTCGCCGCGTGGTGGCAATGCTCAAGCCGCAGAACGGCGGGAGCTACGTGATCGACCCGACCGGCGAGGTGATCGCCGGACCGATCGAGGGCGAAGGGCTGGTGCTCGCCGAGTGCTCGCTGGATCAGGTGCGCCTGGCCAAGGCCGTGTGCGACACCGCAGGGCACTACAGCCGGCCGGACGTGTTCGACCTCACCGTCCGCCGCGCCAGCTCCTCCTGACCCCCACCACCGCCCGACACGGCACGGGGTGCCGGTGATCCCGTGTGCCAGGCTGACCGCGTGACCACGTTCACCGAGCTCGTCCACGTCGACCGGCCGATCCAGCTCGCCGGGATGACCCGCGTCGCCACCGCGCCGCTCGCTGCCGCGGTGTCCAACGCCGGCGGGTTGGGCATGCTCGGCATCGGCCGCACCCCGGCCGCGGCGCTGTCGATCATCCTCGACGAGCTGGCCACGCTCACCGACCGTCCGGTGGGGTGCACGTTCATCGTCCGCTACCTCGATCGTGACGCCGTGGCGATCGCCGCCGAGCGGCTGGGGATCGTCGAGTTCTTCTACGCCTGGCCCGACGCCGGGTTGATCGCCCCCGAGGCGATCAACGGGTGGCAGGTCGGGTCGGTCGACGAGGCCCGCGCGGCGGTCGACGCCGGCTGCCACTACGTGGTCGCCCAGGGCATCGAGGCCGGCGGGCATGTGCGCGGCACGGTGCCGCTGCTGTCCCTGGTCGAGGGCGTGCGCGCCGCCGTCGGCGTGCCGGTCGTCGCCGCCGGTGGGCTGGGGACGCGCGCCGACGTCGACCGGGCGATCCGGGCAGGTGCCGACGCCGTGCGGATCGGCACCCGATTCGTCGCCGCGGCCGAGTCCGCGGCCCACCCGGAATACGTCCGCCGGCTGGTCGAGGCGACCGCCGCAGACAGCATCCTCACGGACCTGTTCGAGGTCGGCTGGCCGGACGCGCCGCACCGTGTGCTCGCCTCGTCGATGCTCGCGGCGCTGGGCGACGGCCCAGACCCGGCCGGCCGGATCACCTCCGCCGACGGGTCGCAGATCGACCTGCCGCGGCGCTCGGCGACGCCCCCGTCACGCTCGACGACGGGCGACATCGGTGCGATGGCCCTGTACGCCGGGCGCTCCGTGGGCGGCGTGCGCGACGTACGACCGGCGGCCGAGATCGTCGCCGAGCTCGTCGGACGATGACGCGAACGCCTGCCGCCGCGCCGGCCGGCGACCGGGTTGCGTCCACGGCGCCGGCGATCTTCGCCTGGCCGCACAGCGTCGAGGCCGGCGAACCGATCGTGCTGTACGCCCGCGGCCGGCCCGGGCCGGCAACGGTGGAGATCGTCGATCTCCACGGCCTGGCGCACGCCGCGACCGACGTGCGCCTCGACGCCGCCGACGACCGCCCGGATTGCTCGCACTGGCCGGTCGTGGCGCGCCTGGCACTGCCGGCGACGACGCCATCGGGCTACTACGACGTGGTGCTCCGCCAGGACCACACGACGTCGCTGGGGTTCGCCGTGGTGCGGCCGAGCGCCGGCCGCGAGCCCGACGCGTCGGTCCCGCTGCTCGTGCTGTCGACCAGCACTTGGAACGCGTACAACCACGTCGGCGGGCACAACCTGTACACCGGCGGGACGCAGGTCAGCTTCGCCAGGCCGCTACCACCCGGCCTGCTGGCGCGGCCCGACGAGGACGGCAAGCGGGCCGCCGTGCTGGGCGATGCCGAACCGCTCCTCGGCGAACACGCGCGCTACGTCGCCCGCCACGGGTTGTCCCCATGGACGGGGTCGTCGGGCTTCGCCGGCTGGGAACGCCCGTTCCTGCGATGGCTGGACACGATCGGCCAGCGTGTCGATGTCGCCACCAGCCTCGACCTGCACCAGCGGCCCACGTTGCTCGACGGGCGCAGGCTGTACCTCAGCGTCGGCCACGACGAGTACTGGTCGTGGGAGATGCGCGACACCGTCGAGCGCTTCGTCGCGCGCGGCGGCCACGCCGCGTTCCTCAGCGGCAACACCGCGTACTGGCAGGTGCGCTTCGAGGACGACGGGCGGACGATGGTCTGCTTCAAGCACCAGTTCGAGCACGACCCGGTGTACACCACCGGGGACCGCAGCCGGCTGACGTCGATCTGGTCCGACCGCGACATCGGCCGGCCGGAGACGGCGATGACCGGCCTGTCGTTCGTGCGCGGCGGCTACCACCGGATCGGGCACGCCGTCGGGCGCGGGTTGGGCGGCTACACCGTGGAGCAGCCCGACCACTGGCTGCTGCACGGCACGGGCCTGTTCATGCTCGCGTACGTGGCGCTGCTCGTGCTGCTCGCGACGCGTCCGCGTCTGCCCACCGCGCTCGTGCGCTTCATCGTGGTCGGCAACGCCGCGTGGGCGCTTGGCGCGCTGGGCCTCGGCGTCGGCGCCGGCTGGCCGCTCACCGG
>CAZMHG010000347.1:0-733 GCA_964565975.1 uncultured Ilumatobacteraceae bacterium
GCTTCGACCGCGAGACCAAGCCGGGCGTCAGCAACCTGTTGGAGATCCTCGCCGTGTGCACGGGGACCACGCCCCAGGCGGCCGCCGAGCAGTACTCGCAGTACGGTCCGCTGAAGGCCGACACCGGCGAAGCCGTTGCCGAGATGCTCCGCCCGATCCGCGACCGCTTCCTCGAGCTGATGGCCGACCGCGGCGAGCTGGATGCGCTGATCCGCAAGGGCGGCGAGAAGGCCCGCGCAGTGGCCTCGGTCACCCTCGACCGGGCCTACCGCAACATCGGCCTGCTCGAGCGTTGACGGGTCACCCGGGTGCGGCGAACGTCGGGTACTCGGTCGGGTCCTGCAGCGCCTCGTCGCCGTCGGTCGGCATGAACTCGAAGAAGCTCAGCGCAGCGTCGACATCGCCGTCCCAGCCTTCGACGGGAAGGTCGTAGACGACCTCGATCCCGTTGCCGTCCGGGTCTTCGATGTACGCGCTATGGGTCATGCCGTGGTTGCCGCGCACGATGAACTTGACGCCGCCGCGCTGCAGGTGAGCCAACCGTTCCAACCACGCGTCGCGGGTGGCGAAGCCGATCGCCAGGTGGTTGAGGCCGACGGCCGTCTCCGGGAAGAACTCCCACGATCCTCGTGGCGGAGCGTCCTGCGGGCGCCGTGCCTGGACCAGCGCCAGGTCGTGATGCGTCGATGCGGCGCCGCGGTAGAACCACATCTCCGACTGGGCGTAGGGACCC
>CAZMHG010000347.1:743-3920 GCA_964565975.1 uncultured Ilumatobacteraceae bacterium
GTAGAACGCGTGCGACGCCGGCAGGTCGCGCACACAGATCACGACGTGGTTGATCGACGGTCCTGCGTGGTGGCTGGCCGTCGGCGATCCGTCGGTTGCTGTCGTGTCGTTCGGCATCGCGTGGCACCATAGCCCGCGCCGCGAGTACCCCGGATCGCTGCCGGCCGGTTCAGATGTGGTCGGCGGCGCGCAGATCCGCGGCAGCCGGCCCACGACCCTCGATCAGGCCGACCGTGACCGCGTCCGACCCGACGGCGGCGGCGAGTTCGGCGCCGAGGCGCTCGTGATCGAAGTACACCCGGAACCGTCTCGTGCGCGGCCCGACGAGCGTGGCCACCACCCTGGCGGTGGTCCCCAGACCGCAGCGCGTCTTGCCGATGTCGTGCAGCAGGGCCCCGGCGATCTCGGCGCGTGTCGCCGCGCTGCGGCGCGCGACGAACCGTCGGGCGACCAGCAGCGAATGACGTTGGTCGGCAACGGGTGCCGCCTGCCACAGCGCGTACTCGCCGGCCAGGAGATGATCACCAGCCCATGCCTGATCGGCCGCGGCGGGCGGTCGGGTCGACAACGAGCCGACGTACCGGCGGGCTAGGTGGCGGATGCTCATCAGCGCCTGCGCTTGGCTCGCGGATGGGCGCGGCGGTACTCGCGCCACAGGCGGTCCTGGCTGACACGGGTGTACACCTGCGTCGTGGAGATGGTCGCGTGGCCGAGCAGCTCCTGCACGATGCGCAGGTCGGCGCCGTGGTCCAGCAGGTGCGTCGCGCAGGAGTGGCGGAGCACGTGCGGCGACAGACGCGGCGCCAGACCGACCGCCTGGCCGTACTTCTTGACGATCGCCCACGCCGCCTGGCGGCTCAGCCTGGTGCCACGCTGGTTCAGGAACACGGCCTCGGCGTCACCTCGGCGCTGCCACTGTGCCGGGCACCACTGCGGCCGCCCGTCGTCGCCCAGCCACTCGGCCAGCGCTGCCGCAGCCGGCCTGCCGAACGGGACGAGACGCTCCTTGGCGCCCTTGCCGTACAGCCGCACCAGGCCGGCCTCGTGATCGATGTCGTCGAGCGCCAACCCGCACACCTCGCTGATGCGCGCACCCGTGGCGTACAGCAGCTCGAGCAGTGCCCGGTCGCGCCGTGCGGCGGCGTCGGCCCCCGTGACCGCGGCCAGCAGCCGGGTGACCTCGTCCTCGCTCAGCGGGTGCGGTATCCCGCCGGGCACGCGCACGCCCTCGACGTCGGCGGTGGGATCGTCGGGGCGCTGGCCTTCGTCGCGCAGGAACCGGTGGAACATGCGCACCGCGGCGAACTGGCGGGCGACGCTCGACGCCGCCGCGCCGGCGGACCGCCGCTCACCGAGCATCCGCTCCAGGTCTGCGGTGGCCACCGATGCGCTGTCGAGCCGGCGCTCGGTCATCCACGCCGCGTAGCTACGCAGGTCCTGGCGGTACGCGGCAAGGGTGTTCGCCGACCGGCCCCGCTCGCTGGCCATCCACGCCAGGAACTCCTCGGCGTCGAGCGGCAGCGCCACGGTCATCCGTCGCGCAGCATTCGTTCGGCGCGCAGCACGCTGATCACGGTCTTGGCGTCCGTGATCCGGCCGTCGAGGGCCATCGCCACGGCATCGGCCAGCGGCAGGCGCACGACCGACATGTGGGCCTCCTCCGGGCCGTGGGTCTGGCGCTCCACGGCGGTGCAGTCGAAGGCCAGGTACAAGGTGGTGACGCTGTCGGTCAACCCCGGGGAGGGATGGATCTCGCCGATCGGTACCAGCCGCCCGGCGTCGAGCCCGGCCTCCTCGATCAGCTCACGCCGGGCGGTGACGACCGTCGGCTCGCCGGGCACGTCGCGCATCCCGGCAGGGGCCTCGTACAGGTATGTCTCGTACGGCGGGCGGTACTGGTGGACGAGCACCACCTCGGGGCCGTCCGCCCCCTCCAGCACGGGGAGCGCCGACACCGCTCCGGGCGAGCGGACCAGGTCGCGCTGGAACACCTCGCCGTCGGGGGACTGGAAGTCGGCGACGACGACGCGCCAGACGTAACCCTGGTGGACCTGGCGTTCGCCGAGGCGACGGAACTCGGCCATCAGGCGACTGACGTGCCTGCCGCCGGCTCGACGACACGCAGCGACGGGGTGCGCGCGGCACGGCGCGCCAGCGCAGCCGCGGTGAGGTCGCGGAACAGCGGGTGGGCGTGATCGGGTCGGCTCTTGAACTCGGGATGGGCCTGCGTGGCGACCCAGAACGGGTGGTCGTCCAGCTCGATGAACTCGACGAGGCGGCGGTCCGGCGACAGGCCGCTGCAGCGCAGCCCGGCTGCCTCCAGCCGCGGCTTGAGCACCGCGTTCAGCTCGTAGCGGTGACGGTGACGCTCGGAGACGACCGGTTCGCCGTAGGCACGGTGGACGCGGGTCCCCGGCTCGAGGATCGCGTAGTACGCGCCCAGGCGTTGCGTCCCGCCCTTGTCGGCCACGTCGCGCTGGCTGTTCATCAGCGCGATCATCGGGTGCGGGGTGTCCGGATCCATCTCCGTGGAATTGGCCCCGACCAGGCCCATCACGTTGCGGGCGAAGTCGACGGTCATCGCCTGCAGCCCGAGGCACAGGCCGAGGCAGGGGATGTCGTTCTCGCGCGCGTACCCGGCGGCGGCGATCTTGCCCTCGAAGCCGCGCTCGCCGAACCCACCCGGGATGACCATCCCGTCCAGGTCGGCCAGCCGCTCGGCGGCGAGCAGACCCTCGACGTCCTCGGCGTGGATCCAGTCGATCTCGACCTTCGCACCGTGGTGGATGCCGGCGTGGCGCAAGCTCTCGACCACCGACAGGTATGCGTCCTGGTAGTCGACGTACTTGCCGATCAGGCCGATCTTGACGGGCGCGGTCGCCGCCTCGACCTTGGCGACGAGGTCCTGCCATGGCGCCAGGTCGACCGGCAGGGAGATCCCGAGGACCTCGCAGACGACCTCGTCCAGGCCCTCGCTGTGCAGGATCAGGGGGAGCTCATAGATGTTGCGTGCGTCGGCGGCATTGACCACCGCCTGCTCGTCGACGTTGCACAGGTTGGAGATCTTGCGTTTCAGCGTGTCGCTGATCGGTGCCTCGCTGCGGCACACGATGAGATCCGGCTGGATGCCCCGGCTGCGCAGCTCGGTCACCGAGTGCTGCGTCGGCTTGGTCTTCT
>CAZMHG010000348.1:0-3913 GCA_964565975.1 uncultured Ilumatobacteraceae bacterium
TCGCCGGCGTCGAGCCGCAGACCGAGACGGTGTGGCGTCAGGCGAACAAGTACAAGGTCCCGCGGATGTGCTTCGTCAACAAGATGGACCGCATCGGCGCCGACTTCTACCGCACCGTCGACATGGTCAAGACCCGCCTCGAGGCGACGCCGGCGGTGCTGCACCTGCCGGTCGGTGCCGGTGGCCCGGAGAGCAACAAGCCGTTCGCCGGTCTCGTCGACCTGGTCAAGATGAAGGCGCTGATCTGGCGCGACGAAGAGCTGGGCGCGAAGTGGGACGAGGTCGAGATCCCGGCCGACATGGTCGACCAGGCCAACCAGTACCGCGAGGAACTGCTCGAGACCATCGCCACCAGTGACGACGAGCTGATGGAGAAGTACCTCGGCGGCGAGGAGCTGACCGAGGCCGAGATCAAGCGGGCGATCCGCAAGGGCACCCTGGCGTTCGACTTCGTCCCCATCCTGTGCGGCTCGGCGTTCAAGAACAAGGGCGTCCAGCCGATGCTCGACGCGGTCGTCGACTTCCTGCCGAGCCCGCTCGACATCCCGCCGGCCCAGGGCACCAACCTGCGCGGCGACGAGACCGTCGAGCGCAAGGCCAGCGAGTCCGAACCGTTCGCCGCGCTGGCGTTCAAGATCGTGTCCGACCCGTTCGGCAAGCTGACCTACTTCCGGGTCTACTCCGGCCGGATCAACAAGGGCGACGAGGTCTACAACTCCACCAAGGAGCGCCGCGAGCGTCTCGGCCGGATCTTGTTGATGCACGCCAACCAGCGCGAGGACCTCGACCAGGCGCTGGCCGGCGACATCGTCGCCGGGCTCGGCTTCAAGGACACCACCACCGGCGACACGCTGTGCGACCGCGCCAACCCGGTGATCCTGGAGCGCATGGAGTTCCCCGAGCCGGTCATCCACGTGGCCATCGAGCCAAAGACGAAGGACGACCAGGACAAGCTGGGCAAGGCGCTCAAGTCGCTGTCCGACGAGGACCCGACCTTCCGCGTGCGCACCGACGAGGAGACCGGCCAGACCGTGATCAGCGGCATGGGCGAGTTGCACCTCGAGATCCTCGTCGACCGGATGCAGCGCGAGTTCAACGTGGCCGCCACCGTCGGCAAGCCGCAGGTCGCCTACCGCGAGACGATCACCAAGCCGGTCGAGGCGGTCGAGTACCGGCACATCAAGCAGTCGGGCGGCTCCGGCCAGTTCGCCGTCGTCAAGATCTCCCTCGTCCCCAACCCCGGCAAGGGCTACGAGTTCGAGGACAAGATCTCCGGCGGGCGCATCCCGCGTGAGTACATCAACCCGACGAACCAGGGCATCCAGTCCGCGCTCGACTCGGGCGTGCTCGCCGGGTACCCCACGGTCGACGTCAAGGCGATGCTCGTCGACGGTCAGTACCACGACGTCGACTCGTCGGAGATGGCGTTCAAGATCGCCGGCCAGCAGGCCTTCAAGAAGGCCGCCGAGATGGCCAAGCCGGTGCTGCTCGAGCCGATCATGGGCGTCGAGGTCGTCACCCCCGAGGAGTACATGGGCGACGTGATGGGCGACCTGTCCAGCCGCCGCGGCCGGATCGAAGGCATGGAGGCCCGGGGCAACACCCAGGTCGTGCGCGCCCAGGTGCCGCTGTCGGAGATGTTCGGGTACTCCACCGACCTGCGGTCGCGCACGCAGGGCCGGGCGACCTACACGATGCAGTTCGCCCAGTACACCGAGGTGCCGGGCAACATCGCCAGCGAGATCATCAAGCGCGTCCGCGGCGAGTAGGCGCCGACGCACTCGGCGCGGTCTAGCGTCCGGGTCATGTGTCGGAACATCACCATCCTGCGCGGCCTGCAGCCGCCGGCCACATCCGCCGAGATCGAAGCCGCGGCGCGCCAGTACGTCCGCAAGGTGACGGGCGTGCAGACGGCGACGATGCCAGCGGCCACCGCGCCAGCGTTCGAGCGGGCCGTGGCGATCGTCGCCGAGGCGACCGAACGAGTCCTCGCCGAACTGCCGCCGCGGCGCAACCCCCCGCCGACCGTCCCGCCGCTTCGCCGGCTGTCGCGGCCACGCCAGGCTGGTGTCCCTGCTGCTCAGTAGGGTGTCGCGCATGGCGTGGCGACGGCCGATCAGCCCGGCGGCCGGCTCGACGATCAGCCCGACGACCCGCTCGACGGTGACGCGGCGGCTGCGCTCGGGCGTCGCGCTCGCGGCGCTGCCGGCTGTGCTGCTGGGGCTTGCCGGGTGCGGCGTGGACGACTCGTTCAGCACCAGCACGCTGCCACCGATCCCCAACGCGACCACCGCGGCCACGGCCGCCGATGCGGCGGCGACGGACGCCACCGCGCCGGCCAGTGGCGGCCAGGACGCATCGGGACCGAAGGTGCCCCGGGTCACCGGCGACGGCTGCGCCTTCCCGTCCGCGTCGGCCACGGGCAGCAGCGACGCGGTCACCTACGTGCTGTCGGGCAGCCTGTTCCAGCTCGGCGCCGACGCCAGCACTGCGACGTGCCTGCGCACGATCACGATCGCCGCTGGCGCCCGGATCAGCTGGTCGCCCGCCGGAGACCGGTTCCTCGCCGGCCCGACGCAGGTGATCGACCGCCGTGGCGCTCATTCGACGGGGTTCCGTGCCGACAACACGGGCGTGCGGTGGTCGGCCGACGGTGCGGACATCTTCGCTCCCGCCGTCGGGGACGGGACCCTGCTGCGGCGGGCCAAGGCGCAGTCGAACGCACGCCAGGACATCAGCTTCCTGGCGCGCACCACGGCGGCCGTGGCGCACCCGTCGGGCACGGTGCTGCTTGCCGCCGGGACCAGTTCCGCCGGCGGACAGGTGGTGGCGATGGCCGACATCGACGGCAAGCAGCCGCGCAACCTGCTGACCTTCTCCTCGACCGTCTCGCTGCCCGAACTGACCGTCGCCCCGACGGGCGACGCCTTCGCCGTGCTGGTGATCGGGCAGGGGGCGACGGCCGGCACCTCCGTGCGAGTGGTGCACCTGCCGGGGCTCGACGTGACCAACGCGCTGCAGTTCACCGGTTCGGCGGCGATGCTCACCCAGTCGGGCAACAGCGTCGCCGTCCGCGTCGGCGACTGTGCCGGGCGGACAAGCGTGCGGCTGTACAACGGCACCGCAGCCATCGACCTGTCCGCCGAGTCCCCGTTCACCGGCCGGTCGACACTGCCGGTCGGGTTCGTCGGCGATCGGCTGATCGTCGAGGCGCGGGCCAAGGGGTGCACCGGTTCGGCCGACGTCTGGTCGGTCGACCCGGACGACCCGGGCTCGGCCCAGCTGCTGGTCAGCGGTGTCGACATGGCCGCAGTCCGGCCTGGCCGTGGTGAGGCGCCGTCGTTCCCGGACGGGCTGAATCCCGTCGCGACCGAAGGATGAGCGCTTCGCCGGTGGTCGGGGCGCGGCGCCGTGGTCGTCCCCCGGGCGAGTCGTCGGCGGAGACCGAACGGCGGATCCTGGACACCGGCCGCCGGCTGTTCTCGGAGTACGGCTTTGCCGGGACGACCAACCGGATGCTGGCCGAAGCGGCCGGCGTCACCACCAATGCGCTCTATCACTACTTCCCGTCGAAGCTGGACCTGTACGCCGCGGTGCACGCCGTCTGCCTGGCCCAGATCCGCGATGCGATCGACGCGACGATGGGCGGCGACGGTTCATCGCTGGGCTTCGTCGAATCGGTGCTCCGCCTGCTCGATGCGACCGAGGCGTTGATCGACGCCGACCGGACCCTGCCGCGGTTCATCACCGTGGCCGGCATGGAGAGCGCCCGGCGAGAGGAGCTGTCGGCCGTCGCCGCACCGCTGGAGACCTACTGGCTTGGCGTCCTGACGGCGATCGCCGACCGTGGGGTGCGAACCGGGCTCGTGGCGGAGACCGACCATGGCGGGATGGTGGCGTTGTTGATGTCCAT
>CAZMHG010000349.1:0-3904 GCA_964565975.1 uncultured Ilumatobacteraceae bacterium
GGCTCGGTTGGTCGTCTTGCGCAAGCTCGTCGCTGCAGCGATCGATGCGTCGACTGATGATGTTCGGATTGGCCCGCTGGGCTGATGGGTTCGAGGTCCTCACGATGGTCCCGGCGGTGTCGGAGCGGCGGTTGGCGAGGATGTCGCCGGGGCTGGTTCGCGCGCATGATCGGATGCTCCGGGCCGCGGAGGGCCAGGCGGCGTAGACGGCGACAGCTGCCGGCATCCGCGCTTCGTGATTCGGGCTTGTGATGCCGGCAGCCGTCTCAGGAACTCGTTGACGTTGCCACGTTGTGGGTGCCGTCACTCCGACCGGCGCTGCGGTGTTGTCAGCCAGGTTCTTGGATGCGAAATGCTTGCGGGCCGGTGCCGGTGTCGACCATGAACATGTCGACACCGGCAGGGACTTCAGCGACCCAGATGCCGAGCGCGTCGGGCTCGGTCGACGTGTCGCCGATCTCGACGCGGACGCTGCTGTCGGGGTCAGTGAGCCCGACCAGAAGGCCCGGATCCTGGGGGCGCGCGCGGGCGTAGACGTAAGCGGTGCCGTCGTGGACCGACTCGTTCGGGAAGCAGTCCGCAAGGTCGGAGCCGTCGGGGAGCGCGAGTGTGAAGCACTTCTCGCCGGTGTCTGGGGAGTCGTAGAGATCGACGACCCCGACAGAGGTCGTCGTTGTCGCGTACTTCACTCCGCGAATCGGCAACTGCTCGTCCGGGCTGATCGGCGCAGTGGCAGCGGTCGCGGCTGGGGATTGTGCGGGGGCGGTCTGCGGATCGTCGTTGCGGGTGGTGATCGCAACCAGCCCTGCGACCAGGATCACCAGTCCGGCTGCGGCGGCGTAGCTGACGAAGTGCCGGTTCGGGCGACTCGACGTTGTCGCTTTGACCGAGACGACTCGGCCGTGGAGAACGTCGTTGACGTCGCCGTGCGCGGGGATCGTCGCCGCTGCGGTCCGGAAACGGGACTCGAGTGTCGTGTCGTCATCATCGACGGGGTTCATGTCAGCTCCTTCAGCAGTTGCTGCTTTGCGCGTTGGATCCATGGTCCGATCGAGCCGACCGGGCAGTCCATGGCGTGTGCGATCTCGTCGTTGCTCATCCCGACGTAGAACCGCAGCACGACGGCGCAACGCTGGTTGAACGGCAGCCGGGCGAGGATGTCAGAGAGCTCGTCGGCTGCGGCGTCGTGCTGTTCGGGGGGTGCCGTGCGGTCGTGTGTCCATCGACGGCGTCGGCTGGTGGTGTGGTCACGGCATCCGTTGAGCACGCATCGGTTGAGGTAGGGGCCAGGCTCGGCGATATCCGACCAGCGGCGCCACACCTGAACGAACGCGTCGTGCACGACGTCTTCGGCAGCCCCTCGATCCCGCAGCAGGAACACGGCCCGGCGAAACTGCCCGGCGAACTCGACGTCGAAGAACTCGGCGAAGGCAGCCTGCGCATCGTCCTTGTTCGTTGACATCTCAGCCTTGGTCGCTCTCACTACCCGTATCCACCAGCGAGCGTCCCGTTTCGATACGCGTATGCCAAGATTCCTTCGACTTCGACCGTTCACTGCATGACGCGGCTGCGGTCATGACGGCGGCGCGGCACGAGTCCGCTCGGCGGCGTAGCGTGCCCAGTCGCCGCCGGCGGCGTGCGTCCATCGGGCCGCGGTGCTCGGGTAGAGCCCGATCAGGTCAGCGAGAATCGCGGGTGGGATGTCGGCGCCCAGGTCGAGGAGAACGTCGGTGCGCAACTTCGCTGCGCTGATGCCGAGTTGACGGAGCCGGTTGGCGAGCGTTTCGGGGTCGAGGTGTTGGCCGGCGAACCCACCGGGGAACAGCCAACGACTGGCTGCTGTGGCGTCCGAGGCTGATCGTCCTCGGCGTGTCGCGACGAGCGCCGCGACACACGCGGCGACCGGCTCCGCCAGCGTCACCGGATCACGACCGAACCGGATCGTGACCGTGGCCTCGTCGATGACGATGTCATCGATGGTCAAGCGGACGAGCCGGGCGGGAAGTTGGCCGTAGCAGCCCACGAGGAGCCCACTGACACGATCGACGAGACTGATCGTGTCATCGGTGAGCAGGCGTCTGACGATCTGTTCCTGAGCGCCGGGAGTGAGTCGACGCGCGGGCCAGCCCTGCGTGCGCTTGGCGATGTCGAGCTCGCAGCACAGTCCTCGCCGATGTGCCCAGCGGAGGAAGTCGCGCGCTCCTCGTCGAGATGGTGGCCCGGCCAACCACAAGTCGACATCGGCCTGCGTGCAGGTCGCGAGCGCCAGTCCGTGACTGCGCAAGAGGGTGAGGAACTCGATCGCTCGGGCGATCCGTGTCCGGGCCCAGCGGTCGTTGGTCGATTCGTTGGTGGTGGCGCGGTGACGAACGCGGCGCAGCACCCACCACGTCGCGAACGCGTCGATCGTCTGCCGGTCGGCGGTGCCAGCGATCGTGGCGACCTGAACGGCGATCCACGTTTCGAGCCGGGCGACGATCTCGTCGCGGGGCTCGATCAACCCGGCCGTGACGAGCTCGGCACGTAACCGGTTGACCGCGAGGCTGTCGCCGAGGGAGTCGATCCCTTGGTGTGTCAACGCCACGTCACCGGTTGCGAGCGAAGTGATGCTGTTGGCAGCGAAGGCGGTGCTGAGCCAGCGCACGACCGCCCGCGGCCGGTCCGTCGCCAGCAGCGACGTCCGCAGGGCGGTGAGGTCCACGCTGCTGTTGACCGTCAAGGCGTCGAACACATCGCCGAGGCTGCAACGCCAACAGTGACCGTTGCGGTAGAGGCGGTCCTCGACACCGCAGCCCGAACACACGCTCAACGCCGGGAGGCCGACACAGTCCGAGCACTGTCCCGACGGGTGCCGCGGGTCGGGGCGGCGGAACTGGCCGCACCCATCGCACACGGCTCGGGCCTCAAGGCCCTTGTGGTAGCAGGTCGTGCAGACCGGCCCAGACGCCCACACGACCGCGACCGTCGCGACCCGTCCGCATCGCGAGCAGTTCACCTTGCGCCGCGAGCACGGCTCGCAACGGAAACGGCCGGTGCGGACACCGTCGCAAGGTCGTTCGAGTCCGCACTCGACACACACCGCGGTCCGACGGTTGCATGCCCGACACAACGAGGTGCCGTCGTCAAGCCGGCGCGCCGGTCGCGCCAGCGTGGAGCATCGGGCGCAGGTCTCCCAGCGGGACCGGTCCTTGTTGAAGCAGACCCCACACACCGCAACCCCGTCCGAGTCGCGTGTCGTCACCCGTCCCAGCTGTCCGCAGAGACCGCATGTCTCGGCCCGAACCCGGTGAGCGCAGTTGACGCAGGCCCGATGACCGTCGATGCGTTGCGTCAACCAGTCGCTGCGCCCGCAGCTCACACAACGGGGTGTTGTGATCCCGACCGCCCCGCCCGCGACGAGTTCGGTGACGAGCCGGTCGATCACTGGTGGTGCCGTCGTTGATCCGTGCAACACCGCGACCTCGGTGAGCGCGCCGACCAACCAGCTGGCCTGCCGGAAGGTGGGGGCTGCCCGACCGACCGCTGCGACGACGTCGTCGTTGTCGTCGAGGGCCGGCAGCCATCTCCGCAGGGTGGCGGCCGCTGTGCGATGCAGTTCGGTCATCAACCGGTGAGCAGTGCGGCGCTTCGCGCACGTGTCACACAGCGCCACACCGGTCTCGGTGCGTGTCGACACCGGCCGCACCCGGTCGCAAACACCGCAGGGTTGCCGCCGCGATCGTGCGGTGCAGGTGCCGCACCGCCCGGCCTTGAGCACCAGCCCCGACCGGCCGCACGTCGAGCACACCTTCGCGGTCACGAGTCAGGAACGATCCTGGCTCGCTTCGGGCGCAGCGCCCGCACCTCACCAGCACCGTCACCGCCAGCACCGGCGGCGCGGCGCTTGCGAGCCGGCGACGCCTCG
>CAZMHG010000350.1:0-2433 GCA_964565975.1 uncultured Ilumatobacteraceae bacterium
CCGCGAGCCGCGCCGCCGCGCGCAGGTCCAACCCGCGCGCGAGGCCACAGGCCAGCCCGGCGGCGAACGAGTCGCCGGCACCGATGGGGTTGATCTCGGTCACCTCGGGCGCGCTCAGCGTGAACCCACTGGCCGGGTCACCCGCGGTGTACCCGGCGACACCGTGGCGCCCCACCGTCACCAGCGCGTGGCGCGCACCCATCGCGGTGAGCGCGGTGGCAGCGTCGGCTGCGGCGCGCAGCGGGTCGGCGACGTCCGGCTCGACCGCTTCGGTGGCCTGGCCGTGGCCGAGCACGGCGAGTGCCTCGGAGAGGTTCGGCACCACCACGTCCGGCGAGTCGGCCAGGGCGAGGTGGAGCGCGTCGCGCGCCGCGTCGAGCACGATGCGCAGCCCTGCGGCGTGGGCGATGCGGACGACCGCCGCATACAGGTCGGCCGAGCCTGCGCCGGGCGGCAGGCTGCCGGAGGCGACCACCACGCCCAGCGCCCCGAACGCCGCATGCTCCGCGGCGCATTCCTCGGCGACGGCGGCGAGCAGGCTCGCCCGATCGGTGGCCGACAACCCGGGCCCCGGTTCGTTGAGCACCGTCGCCCGCCCGTCGTCTTCGATGATGATGATCGAGCTGCGCAGCTCGCCCTCGGTGGCCACCCGGCGCACGTCATGGCCCTCGCCGCCGAGCAGGTCACCGGCGTAGGCGCCCATGCGCCCCGGCAGGTTGGCGACCAGCCGCGGACGCACGCCGTGCGCCCGCGCGGCGCGACAGACGTTGACCGACTTGCCGCCCGCCGAGGCGATCGCCGTGGTCGGCCGCTGCACCGCTCCCGGCACCAGCCGGGGCAGGCGAAGCGTGCGATCCATCGTCAGGTTGGCGCCGACGACCAGCAGCTTGATCACCCCCCTCAGGACTTTCGACAGCGCTGTCATGATAGCGCTGTCGAAACCACCGCTGTCAAGCGCCTACCGGCGGCGCTGGTTGGGGTGCCCCCTCGCCCGAGTCCCCGAGGCGGCGAGAGCCGAGGGCCGAGAGCCGGGGCGTCAGGCGTCGGGGAGGTCGCCGGTGGCCGACGGCGTGAGCACGACCTTCATCGCCGTGTCGGCGCGAAGGGCGGTGTGCATCGCCGCGTCGGCTTCGGTCAGCGCGAAGACGTGCGTCACGATCCGGTGGAAGGGCACCTCGTGGTGGTGACGGTCGAGCATCGCCAGTGTGCGGTCGTAGATCCGTGCGTCCTCGCCGGCGACGCCGACGATGGTGAGGTTGCGCCCGAGGATCGACGCCGGGTTCACCGGCACGGTGCCCATGTCGACGAACGCTCCGACCTCGATCACCGTTCCGCCGTCGCGGGCGATGTCCAGCGACGGGCCGAACGTGGCCGGATGGCCCGACGCGTCGACCACCACGTCGGCGCCACGGCCGGCGGTGAGCGAGCGCACCGCAGCGAGCGTGCCGGGGTCGTCGGCGCGGGCGACCACACCGTGCGTCGCGCCCACGGCGCGGCACAGCTCGACGCGCGGTTCGAACGGATCGACGACGATCACCTCGCGTGCGCCCATCAGCCGCGCCTTGGCGGCATGGACGATGCCGACCGGCCCGCCGCCGACCACGACCACCACGTCGCCGGCACGGAACCCGCCGGGCCGCGGCATTCGCTCGACCAGTTCCAGGCTGTGCGTCACGGCGAACAGCTCGGTCAGCACGGCGACGCGGGTCGGCAGGCCGTCGGGCACCCGGAACACCGGCGTGTGCGGCCGGAGGTACAGGAACTCGGCCCACCCCCCGAAGAGGTGCGGCGCGAGATCGGAGGTCAGCGAGTTGCCGTAGTTCTCGATCGACCGGCAGAAGTAGTACGGGAACTCGCCCGTGCAGTAGTCGCACACCCCGCACGCCCGGTTCGGCGCCGGCACGACGCGGTCCCCAACCTGCAACGGCGAGCCGTCGAACGCCACCGCCCCGCCCTCGCCGACGGCCGCGACGACGCCGACGTTCTCGTGCCCCTGGATCAGCGGGAACGGTGTCGAGGTGGCGTGGTCGGTGCCGGCGTACTGCTGGGTCTCGCCGCGGAAGGTGTGCTTGTCGGTGCCGCAGATGCCCGAGGCGAGCATCCGCAGCAGCACGGCACCCGGTTCGAGCGCAACCGGGTACGGGTACTCACGCATCTCCAGCCGCCCCGGGGCGACCAAGGTCGCGCCCAGCACGGCGGACGGCGGGGCGCTCATCGCCGCTGGCTCACACGGTGCGGCCGAGCAGGTTCAGCAGCTTGGTCTGCGCGTCTGCACCCGCCGCCGACCTGACCTTGGGGCCCATCATCCCGGGGCTGCGCAACACCCCTTCGGGCAGCGGCTTCCACTGCGCCATGGCGTACTTGACCAGCGCCGGATCGAGGTGCTCGTCGACCTGCGCGGTGCGCGCCATGTCCCAGGTGTGCACCGTGAGA
>CAZMHG010000350.1:2443-3877 GCA_964565975.1 uncultured Ilumatobacteraceae bacterium
GGCCCGAACGGGTCCTTGGCCACGCTGTGCAGCACGTCGGGGTGGTCGAGCGCCTCCAACGTCTGGTCGCGCTGCTTGGCCCATGCACCGAAGGGATCCTTGCCCATCTTCGGCTGCGCCTTCGGCGGCTTCCCGGTGGTGGCGAAGGCCTGGATCATCTTCAGGTTGCCCATCACGTGCTCGTACACGTCCGTGCCGGTCCACCCGTCGCACGGCGACGGGCTGGTGAACGCCGAGTCGTCGGCCATGTTCAGGACATGGTCGAAGGCGTAGATCGCCTTGGTGTAGTTCCGCAGGTTCTCGCTCATCTCGGCACAGTACCGCGGACCCGGATCGGACCCGGATCGACCTGCCAACATGGCCCGATGCACGAGTTGCCGTCGTCCGCACGGGTGGTCGTGATCGGCGGCGGGATCGTCGGTTGCTCGGTCGCCTACCATCTGGCCGCGCTCGGCTGGACCGACACGGTGCTGGTCGAAAAGCATCAGCTGACCTCCGGCTCCACGTTCCACGCCGCCGGGCTGGTCGGCCAGTTGCGGACCAGCGCGAACATCACCCAGCTGCTCGGCAACTCGGTGGAGCTATACCGCACGCTCGAGGCAGCGACGGGGCAGGCGACGGGCTGGAAGATGAACGGTGGCCTGCGCCTGGCGTGCAACGCCGAACGATGGACCGAGGTGCGCCGTCAGGCGACGACGGCCAAGAGCTTCGGGCTGGAGATGCACCTGCTCTCGGCCAGCGAGGCGCAGGACCTGTGGCCGCTGATGCAGGTCGACGACGTCGTCGGTGCGGCGTTCCTGCCCACCGACGGGCAGGCCAACCCGAGCGACATCACGATGGCGCTGGCCCGCGGTGCTCGGCAGGCCGGGGCGACGATCTGCGAGAACACCGAGGTGCGCAGCATCGAGGTTGTCGGCGGGGTGCTGCGCGCGGTGGTCACCGATCGCGGCCGGATCGAATGCGACAAGGTGGTGCTGTGCGCCGGGCAATGGACGCGGGCGCTCGGCGCGTCGATCGGCGTCAACGTGCCGCTGGTCTCCGTCGAGCACCAGTACGTGATCACCGAGCCGTTCACCCCAGAGGTGCCGCGCACGCTGCCCACGCTGCGCGACCCGGATCGGCTGACGTACTACAAGGAGGAGGTCGGCGGGCTGGTGATGGGCGGGTACGAGCCGAACCCGATCCCGTGGGCGGTCGGCGGCATCCCTCGCCCGTTCCAATTCCAGCTGCTCGGCGAGAACTGGGAGCACTTCGCGCCGACGATGGAGCTGGCCGTCGGTCGTGTGCCGGCGCTCGCCGACGTCGGGATCCGCCAGCTGATCAACGGCCCCGAGAGCTTCACCCCTGACGGCAACTTCATCCTCGGCGAGGCGCCCGAGGTGCGCAACGTCTTCGTCGGCGCCGGGTTCAACGCGTTCGGCATCGCCGCCGGTG
>CAZMHG010000351.1:0-1114 GCA_964565975.1 uncultured Ilumatobacteraceae bacterium
GTCGAACGTCGAGGTGGCGTTCACCCCGCTCGTCGCGTCGATCGCCCTCATCTGCTCGAGCGCACTGCGGGCACGAACTGCGACGCGGGCACAACTGGTGGGGCTCGGCCTGCTCCTAGGCGTGACGACATTGATCCGGCCGAACGCCATCCTCCTGGCCGCACCGATCGTGTACGTCCTGTCGCGGTGCCAGCCCGACGTCGACACCGCGATGGCGCCTGCGACTCGGTTTCGGCACATCGCGGCTCGAGCGATTCTGCTGGTTGGCACCGCGTTGATCGTCATCACCCCCTGGGTCACATGGGCGTCGGTGACCTCAGAGCGGCTCGTGCCTGTCGCGTCCAGCGCGCCGGCCACGATGCAGGCTGGCCTGGAGGCGGGTTCGGGTCGTGACGAGGAGAGCGGCTCGTCGTGGATTCCTGATGGAGCCAGGCGCTTCGCACGAGCGGCCGCCGACAACCCCGGTGCCACCACCGGGGAGGTCATCGGCAACACACTCTCCGAGGCCATCGACGACCCGACCGGTGCCGCTCAGATGTTGCTCTCCAAGGCGACCCGCTCCTGGTACGGGACGGAGTCGCTCGAGCGCGACAACCTCCTGCTCATCACCCAGGTCCTGTTCGGCACCGCGACGTTCGTCGGATGGTGGAGGATCAGACGGACGGACTCGGACTACGCGACGTTCATCGTCGGCGTCGTCCTCACCGGCTGGATCACCGCCGTCGCCACCCTCTCCATCGTCAGGTTCCTATCCCCGTTCCTGATCGTGGCGGTATGGCTCGCCCCATTGGGGATCCAGACGGTGTTCCGCAGAGCATCGCGGACGGGGGCGGGCAGCCGTACGATGAACCGCGGTCATGACCCACCGCCAGAGGAGGGGTAGCCCGGTGGTGAAGCCATCCAAGAGCCGCGTCTTCGATCTGGACCTTCTCCGGTTCGTCGCGGCCGTCATGGTGCTGCTCTACCACTACACGTGGCGGGCACAGGCGATCACAGATCTGGATGCTCCCAACTGCCCGACGTGGATCAACAGCTGGAGCCGGTACGGCTTCCTCGGCGTCGAGCTCGGCACTGCCGCGCGTGGGGGTGACATCTGAGGTGGCTTGCCCGATGG
>CAZMHG010000351.1:1124-2811 GCA_964565975.1 uncultured Ilumatobacteraceae bacterium
TCCGCGACCATGTCCCTACGGTTGCCCGCAGCCGACCGGAGGGAACTACCCTCGAGCAGGTCGCCAGCCGATTTCGAGATCCACCCGGTGACGTTGTCGAAGAGGCTGCGCCAAGCGGCGGTCGATGACTGCGACCTAGCCGGCGTCACTACGACCGAGTCCGCCGAGCTGCGCGACGCGAAGAAGCGGATCCGTCTTCTCAAGCAGGAGAACGAGGTGCTGCGACGAGCGGCTGCGTATCTCGGTCAGGCGAACCTCCCAAAGGCTGATGTACCCGCACGTGTCCGAGCTCGCCGTCGGAGGGGGTCCCCGTGGCGGTCTCGTGTCGAGTACTCGGCCTCGCTCGCCAGCCCTACTACCGCTGCCTTGGCAGGTATGAGTCCCTTCACGTGGTGGGGTTTCGGCGAGCGGGCTGGTCCACCGCGAGGTGAGCCATCGGCGTGATGCTCACGCTCACCACCTTCGGCCGCTCGGGCAACCACTCCCAGTGAAGCAACGAAAGGTGCCGTTACCCGGCATCCCTTGTACTCTGGATCGCCCAACTGTTCCGACAGCTGGAATTCGGGGAGAGGTATGGAGAGCCACGGTGGTTGACCGTATGACCAAGTACGAGTGGATGCGGTTGTTGTCCATGCCGATAATGCCGTCGCTCTACGGCGAGGTCCGGGGACTGCTCCGGACAGAGGTGCCGGCGGGGTCCAGCGTGCTCGATGTCGGCGGGCGTAAATCGTGGTACACGGTGGGCCTGCCATTCGACGTGGCCGTAAGCGACCTCCCCCGGGAGTCATCGGTGCAGCACCAACTCGGCCTCGGCGTGACGGACTCTATTGCCTCCAACCTGAAGTCAAGCCGGAGCAACGTGACGGCACTGGTCTATGACGACCTTACGAACACAAATCTGACCCCGGAATCCTTCGATGCGGTGGTGTCCATCGAAGTCATCGAACATGTCGACGACGACGTGAGCTTCGTGAGAAATATTGCTTCGGTCCTCCGCCCAGGCGGCGTCGCGGTCCTCACAACACCCAACGGCGACAGAACACCGGTACCCGTTGGCGACCATCGACGTCACTACACCCGCGCCCAACTCGACGAATTGCTGCGATCGTCCTTCGAACAGGTGAGCGTCAATTATGCCGTCCCGGCCACCGGAGCGTGGTACGCAGGACTTCGGTCACTGAATCCCAAGAAGCCCTTGCAGGCAGCTCGGTCAATCTCGGGCAACATGATAAATAGAGTTCAGGCGCATAGGCCGTTGGTTCGCTACGACCCGACATGCGGAGCGCATCTGATCGCGCTCGTCAGGAAGGCCTGACAGAAGACGAAGCCGCCAGAACCGCTGCTGATTCTGGAGCAGCACTGACACTCATTTGCCTCGTCCATCCCGGTCGCGACGCCGCTGCGTTAATGGTCGTTGCGTTGTGTTCGTACCTGTTGTTGGTGCGCCGGCCGCGGTCAGCCGTGGCAGTTGGCGTATGAGTCCCTTCACGTGGTGGGGTTTCGGGGAGCGGTTCGGTCCACCACGCGGTGAGCCATCGGCGTGATGCTCGATGTGTACGACCAAGTGCACACCGAGGAGACCACACCGATGACCCTGTCCGATTCTGCCCTGTCCGAACTGCTTGACGCGCTCCGCGTCGGCGACGGCACCGACCTCGTCCGAGAGCTCGCCCAGTGGGCGCTCCAA
>CAZMHG010000351.1:2821-3872 GCA_964565975.1 uncultured Ilumatobacteraceae bacterium
CAAGCGTTGATCGACGCGGAGGCCTCCGAGAAGATCGGCGCTGGCCGCTACGAACGCTCCGGGGACCGGGTGACGCACCGCAACGGCACTCGCCCAAAGACGCTCTCGACGAAGGCTGGAGATCTCCAGGTCGGCATCCCGAAGCTCCGCAAGGGTTCGTTCTTCCCCGAGGTGCTCGAGCCTCGCCGGCGCATCGACCAGGCGCTCTACGCGGTGATCATGGAGGCCTACGTCAACGGCGTGTCGACCCGCTCGGTCGATGACCTGGTCGCAGCGATGGGTGTCGACACGGGCATCTCGAAGTCCGAAGTATCTCGGATCTGCGCCGGGCTCGATGAGCGCGTCGACGCGTTCCGCAACCGGACCCTCGGCCATGTCGCGTTCCCCTACGTGTACCTCGACGCGACGTACCTCAACGTCCGCGATGACGCCCTCGGCCAGGTCGTATCACGAGCGGTCGTTGTCGCGACGGGGGGATCACCGCAGACGGCGGACGCGAGGTGCTCGGGGTCGACATCGGCGACTCGGAGGACGAGACGTTCTGGACCCGGTTCCTGCGTTCGCTGCGTGACCGCGGACTTGGCGGAGTGCGCCTGGTGATCTCCGACGCGCACGCCGGGCTCAAGGCCTCGATCCGCAAGTGCTTCACCGGGTCGTCGTGGCAACGCTGCCGGGTGCACTACGCCCGGAACCTCCTCGCATGTGTGCCGAAGAGCCACGCAGAGTTCGTCGCCGCTGCGTTCCGGTCGATCTTCACGCTCACCACGAAGGAGGAGGTCGAGGCCCGCTGGAACGAAGTCGAAACGACCCTCGCTGAGCGGTTCCCGAAGGCCGCGGAATCGATGCGCACAGCCCGCGCCGACGTCCTCGCGTTCACTGCGTTCCCGCCGGCGCACTGGCGCAAGATCTGGTCCAACAATCCCTTGGAGCGCCTGAACAAGGAGATCAAGCGACGCTCGAACGTCGTCGGGATCTTCCCCAACGACCCCGCCGTGATCCGCCTCATCGGTGCCGTGCTCGCCGACCAACACGACGAGTGGGCCATCGCCCG
>CAZMHG010000352.1:0-2500 GCA_964565975.1 uncultured Ilumatobacteraceae bacterium
ACACCGCGAAGGCGACGACGACGACCAGCACGGCGGCGCCAAACGACGCAGCAACGGCCACGATGCGCCGACGACTAACGGCCACGTGGACCCTGTGCGTGCCACGGGCGAGTCATCGCGTCCGATTATGTCACCGCGGTGCGGCGCACGGGCGTGCGGATCTCCGCCAGACTTGCCGACCGTGCAGCACATCGTCACGCTCTCGTGTCCCGACCGCCCGGGCATCGTCCACGCGCTCACCGCAGGGGTGCTCGCTGACGGCGGCAACATCGTCGACAACGCCCAGTTCACCGATCCGGACACGTCGATGTTCTGCATGCGCACCACGGTCGAGACCCCGAGCGAGGACTCTGCCGAGGTGCGTGCGGCGATCGCTGCGCGGCTCGGCGGCGACGCCACCGGACTGCACGTGCGCCCGGTCGACCACCGGCCGCGAGTGATGATCATGGTCTCCAGGTTCGACCACTGCCTGGTCGACCTGCTCTACCGCTGGCGGACCGGTGCGCTGCCCGTCGACATCCCGCTGATCGCCTCGAACCATCCGGACTGCCGCCCGCTGGCCGAGCAGCACGGGATCCCGTACGTGCACCTGCCGATCACCAAGGACGCCGCCGGCCCGACCTCGAAGCCGGCGCAGGAGGCACGGATCAAGGGCTTGATCGCCGAACACGACATCGACCTGGTCGTCCTCGCCCGCTACATGCAGGTGCTGTCCGACGACATGTGCGCGCATCTCGACGGGCGGGCGATCAACATCCACCACTCGTTCCTGCCCGGGTTCAAGGGTGCCAAGCCGTATCACCAGGCCCACGCACGCGGCGTGAAGCTGGTCGGCGCCACCGCCCACTTCGTCACCGTCGACCTGGACGAGGGGCCGATCATCGAGCAGGACGTCGCCCGGGTGACCCACGCGCACACCGCCGAGCAGCTCGTCGCCCTGGGCCAGGACACCGAGCGGCTGGTCCTGTCGCGTGCTGTGCGCCTGTGGGCCGAGGATCGCATCCTGCGCGTCGGCGACAAGACCGTCGTCTTCCCGTGACGCCGGCGCGGTCAGCGCGCCAGCACCAGGGCGTAGCCGACGAGTGCGACGGCGGTGATGTGCCGCCAGTGCAGCGCCCGGTGGTCGCGTGATTCGGCCACCGTCAGCGCCGTGCACAGCCCCATGCCGGCGAGGCCCATCGGCGCGGCGAGCATCGCCACCATCAGCGGCGCACACGACCGTGCGCAGCGCGTCGCATGGAGCCAGGCATAGCGGGTCACCGACGCGTCGGCCCGCCGGCCGACCGGGCGCAGGGCGACGACCCGTTGGCAGCCGAGCACGGCGCGGCGCTTGGCCCGCGTCCACTGCCACAGCCCGGCGCCGGCGAGGGACACGACCGCGACCCAGCGCGGCGACCACCACCGATCGCCCGCGGCCACCGCGGCGACCACCGGAACGCCGGCCACCAGCCAGGCGAGCGTGAAGACCGCCGTGAACAGGGCCATCGCCCGTCGGCGCCGGGCAGGGAACGAGTTGAGCGCCACGTAGCCGAGCGGGCCGACGGTCGCCGGCAGCATCGTGCCGAGCACCATCGCCGCCCACATCACACCGGCCGCGCCGAGGCTGTGCGGGTGTGCGCCGTGCGACATGCAGGATGCACACGCGCCGTGGACGTGTTCTGCGGCTGCAGCCGGCCAACGCATCGCCGGCCATGCCTCGCGGCGATGGATCCACGCCAGCGCGGCCACCGCAACGGCGACGGGCACACCGATCCACCACTGCGGCCAGCGTCGGTGCCACGGCGCGCGCCGGGCGACGACCACGGGGCGGGCGAGCGCCGCGGCGGTGGTGGTGGTCATGTGGCCAGGAACAGGGCGATGCGGCCGATCGTGACCGTCGGCAGCGCCGCCAGATCGAGAGCCAGCGCCGGATCGTCCGACAGTGCCGGATCGGCCGGCTGCACGGAGATCGACCACTGCGTCGGGTCGGGCATCGCCCCGATCGACATCAACCGGCTGACGAGCTGGTTGACGCTGAACGCGAACTGCATGCTGCCCGCGCCCTGATGCTCGCCGTCGGGGTCGTTGAGCAGCTCGATGCCGAACAGCGAGAACGACCCGACCAGGTGCGCGGCGCGCTCGGCCGCGTCGTCGAGGTCGTCGAGGTTGACGAACACGTCGAACACCGCACCGGAGGGCAGCTCGGCGCGCACGTCCTCGACGCTGACGATCAGCTCGCCGGTTCCGTTGAGCATCGTCGTCATCGCTTCGGAGATCTGTTCGGACATCACGATGGCGACCGTCTGCGGGTCGCCGTTCAGGGACATCTCGCCGTCGGTGGCGCCGATCAGCTGCATCGGGGCTCCTTGGATGGGTGCGGGGACGTTGGGCGGTGGGGTCGGCGCCGGTGCGTCGTCGTAGACGTAGTTCAAGTCGGTGGCGCTGTTCAACACCGCACCGACCGACCGCGAGGCGAGCCCGCCAGCGGCATCGGAGAAGTCGAACGACTGGTTGAGCCAGG
>CAZMHG010000353.1:0-3849 GCA_964565975.1 uncultured Ilumatobacteraceae bacterium
CCCGCCGATCCAGTGGCGGGTGTCGACCTGATGCCCGCCCACCGTGACGGTGTGCCCGGCCTGCTCGTGCACTGCGTTGCCCAGCGTGCCCATGGTTCGGTGCCTCCCTCGGAGATCGTTTGTGACCAAACGATCGTCCTGGCGACGTTATCGTCCCTGGCATGGGCACCCCGTTCTCCGCCGGCGACGCGGAATCGTTGCGCCGCGCCGAACGGGATGTGTCGCTGGTGTTCGGCGACCGGCAGTTCGACATGGAGGCCCTGCTGGCGATCTCCAACATCTTCCGCGCCGCAACCGCCGTGCGCAATCACATGGAGCGCAACGTGCTGCGCGAGCACGACCTCGGCTGGAGCGCGTTCGTCGTGCTGTTCGTCCTGCGTGTCTGGCGGACCCGCGAAGCCAACGAGCTGGCGACCGAGGCCGGGGTCACGCCGGGCACGTTGACCGGGGTCCTCGCCACGCTGGAACGCCGCGGTTACGTCCGCCGGCACCCCCACCCGACCGACGGCCGTCGGCTGCAGATCTGCCCGACCGCCGCCAGGCGGCGTGCGATCATGCCGAAGTTCAACGAGCACGAGCAGTTCGTCACCAGCGGTCTGCCACCGGCGGCGCGCGCCGAACTCTCCGCCATGCTGCGTACGATCCTGCGGACTTTGGACGAGGAAGGCGGCTGAGCATGCCGGCACGCAAACGGAACCGCGATCATCCAGCGACACCCGACAGTGCTTCGACCGCCCAGTCCGGCGGGTCCGGCGCAGCCGGCCGTGAGTCGGGCACCAGCGGGGCGGGCGGCGCCAGCGCTGCTGGCGCGGCTCGACCGGCCGGCGCGGGCCGGCGTGCCGGGGCAGCCGTGAGCGAGGCCGAGCTCGAACGGTTCGCCGCATTCCTGCGGGCCTCGGACGCCAGCAAGGCCGCCCAGGCCGATGCCGAACGTGCCCAGCGAGATGCGGCGCGCACCGCCGACCGGGATCGGCGCGACCACGCGGCGCAGCTCGCCGAGGCCCGACGCAACCACGAACGATCGATCGACGCCGTCCGCCGGGCCAAGGCGTCCGGCAGCGGGCGGGCCGATGCCGACGCGGCGTGGAAGGCGACCAAGGCGCGCCTGGTCGAGCTGGAGACCGGCGCACGCCCTGCCTGGGCGCCCGCCGAGCCAACCCGCGCCGACGACGGCGGCGACGACACGCCCAAAGGCGGCGACGACACGCCCAAAGGCGGCGACGATACGCCCGCAGGCGACGACGCGGGCTCCCACCACGAGTAGCCGGCGCCGCCCGGTGGGGGCGCCTGGCCTGCTCGGTGCGCAGTACTGTTCGCACTCTGTGTGAGGGTTCGCCACACATCAGGGCGGGAGGGACACCATGTCTGAACTGTGTGCATCGCATCGGGGCCGGGCTCGCCAGCGCGCCAGCAGCACGCGGCGCCGACCGCTGTACGGCGTCGCCCTGGCGGTGATGTCGGTCGCTGCCAGCGGGCTGCTGGCCGACGGCAGCGCACGGGCGATCGACGGTGGCGATCCGGTCAACGTCGTGCCCACGTGGGCCGCCCGCATCGACTACCAGGGCGCCGACGGCACCGTCAGCACGTGCACCGGGGCGCTGGTCGCCGAGCAGTGGGTGCTCACCGCGGCACGATGCACGGCCGACAGCAGCACCCAGGCGATCCCGGTGCTCGACGTGCCGCGCGACCCCACAGGCTTCCGCCTGGTCATCGGACCCGGTGCGAGCACGGCCAGGTCCGCCGCCAACCCGGAGGAACCGACGACGACCACCACCGCGTTGGCCACCGCTGCCCCGGCCGTGCAGGTCCGCACGGTCGACCGGATCGAGCGAGCTGCGGTCATGTGGAACGCAACCACCGGGCAGTGGAACAACGACCTGGCTCTGCTGCACCTCGCCGAGACCACGCCATGGCCGGCCGGCTTCGCGCCGCTGCCGCTGGTCCCCGACGAGAGCTCGTGGACGCCAGGTGCCGAGCTCTTCGGCTGGGGGCTGAGCGATGGCACGCTGACGACGACCAAGGCCTCGGACTGGACGATCGCCGCCACGTGCGTCACGCCCACCACCACATGCCTGACACCGGCGGCGACTGCCAGCACCACCTCGGGCACCACGGATCTGGGCGGGCCGTGGACGCGGTTCGTGGGCGGTGGATGGGTGCTCGGCGCGGTCAATGCCGGTGCGGCGTCCAGCCCGGACGACAGCGCGACGCCGAACACCGCCAGCGCCGGCACGGCGACGGCCCCGGCGGCCCCGGCGGCGACGTACGCCACGTCGGTCCTTCCTCAACTGCCGTGGATCCGCCAGATCACCGGGCTGCCGGCGGTCGCGCCCGGCACGATCGTGACCCTCCAGGGCACCTACGACTCGTGGTTGGTCGGGCCGAACGGCTTTCGACAGAAGATCCCAACCGGCGAGGTGTTCTCCTGCCTGCAGGGCAACGGTGCGAACGTCGGCCAGCTGACTGGGTTCGATCTGGCCAGCGTCCCGCTGGACGCGGCGGCGGTGGCGACGTGCACGCCCGATCCGAGCCGGACGACGACCACCGTCTCCAAGCCCGTCACGCCGACGGCCACCGTGTTGACCATGCCGGACGACACCTGTGCGACGATCGCTCCGCTCGGCGGCGGCACCAGGATCGTCCTCGCCCGGGCTCCCATCGGCGATGCCTTTGCCACCGGTGAGGGCGGGGCGTCGGCAGTGCTCGTGTCGATCAAGCGCGGCGACCTCGCCGGTAGGGGGAACAACGACTTCCTGCTGCAGGTGGTGTGCAGCGGCGGCGGCACCGGCTCGACCGGCGAGCTGCACGTCTTCGGCCAGTCAGGCCGGTACCTCGGCCGGGCGAAGTACGGCAGCCAGGTGACCACACGTCCCAGCTTCTACGGCGAGGGCGACCGCGAGGGCATCCAGTCGCTGCGCGTCCGGTCCGGGCGCATCGTGGTCACCTACATGGCTCACGCCGAGGGCGACGGGCTGTGCTGCCCCAGCCTGGTGGTCACCGACGTCCTCGGCGGCGCGCCGACCAACTTCCGGTTGATCAGCCGGACCGTCGCCTCGGCGATCCCGCCCGAGTCCACCGAGCCGTATCGCTGCCCCGTCGGCGGTGTCGACGAACTGGTCAAGAACGTCAGCGCCCCACCGTGCGACTCGGTCAAGGAGATGCAGTACCGACTGCAGTCCCTGGGGTACGACATCGCCGCCGACGGGCTGTTCGGCTCGGCCACCGAGCGCGCAGTGCGTGACTTCCAGCAGACGCACGGGTTGACCGTCGACGGGCGCTGCGGACCGCGAACCTGGCAAGCGTTGATCGACGCGACCAGCGGCGACTGAGCATGCGATAGATTGTTTGGACCCAAACAATCTCCGGAGGTGCGCACATGGGACAGATCGTCGGCGCGGCCATCGTGTCGCACATCCCACCAATCGTCGGGTCGCCGGAGGTGGTCGAGGAGATCTACGGGCCGGCGGGCACGACGATGATCGACGGGCTGCACCGCCTGCGCCGCGAGCAGTTCGACACCCGCCCGATCGACACCGTGGTGGTCTTCGACAGCCACTGGTTCACCACGGTCGAACACGTCATCACGGCACAGGCACGGCGCACGGGCGTGTTCACCAGCGAGGAGCTGCCGCGGGGCATGTCACAGATGCCCTACGACATGCCCGGCGACCCCGACCTGGCCGCCGCCTTCCAGGCAGCCGGCGACCGTGACGGCCGCACCCGCGTGCTGGCCTGCGACGACCCGGCGCTGCCGGTGCGGTACGCGACCACCAACCTGCTGCCGTTCCTGCAGGGCGACGAGGCGTGGGTCTCGATGAGCGTCTGCCAGACCGGCGAGCCGGCCGACTA
>CAZMHG010000354.1:0-2109 GCA_964565975.1 uncultured Ilumatobacteraceae bacterium
GATCTGCTCGTCGAGGGCCCGTTCCAGCAGGCCACCCGTCCACAGCCGCCCGCCGTACGCCAAGCGCATCGTCAGTCGTGACCCACCGCCGACGGCATCGACGTGCGCGCTGAGCAACCACGGGGCATGCGCCCGGCCGTCGACCTCGTCGCGCTCGAAGCGCACCGTTCCGGTGGCCGGGTCGTGCACCGTTCGGCGCATCCGCAGGCGCTTGCTGCGGGCAAACGGGCCGATGCGGGCACGCAACTCGGTGTCCCACACGTCGTCGGTCCCCGCGGCGATGGCGGCCGAATGCACCAGATCGATCCACGCCGGGTACCGGTGGAGCGCTTCGACGTGATGGAACAGCTCACCAGGCGGACACGGCGCATCGAGGGTCGCCGAGGTCTCCACACCAACGTTCTATCGCTCCGCGCCGACCGGGCGGCGGCTCTCGTCGGCCGCTCCCGATCGGCGATCATGTGGGCATGCCCAGCCACGCCGACGCGCTCGCTGCCGACGAACGCGATCCTCTCGCCGAGTACCGCGATCGGTACCTGCTCGACCCCACCCTGACGTACCTCGACGGGAACTCGCTCGGCGCGCTGCCGGCGGCCACCGCCGATCGGCTGGCCGATGCGGTGCGCAACGAATGGGGTGCCCGGCTGATCAGGGGATGGAACGAGGGGTGGGCGCAATCGCCGTTCCGCGTTGGCGACCTGATCGGCGAGCAGTTCCTCGGCGCTCGTGCTGGCCAGGTCGTCGTGTCCGACTCGACCACGGTCAACTTCTACAAGCTGCTGGTCGCCGCGCTCGACGCCCGGCCTGGCAGGGCCACGATCGTCGGCGATCTGCTCAACTTCCCGACCGACCGCTACGTCGTCGACGGGCTCGCCGCAGCCCGCGGGCTGCAGGTCGCATGCGTCGCCGCCGACCCGATCGGCGGGCCGAGCGTGGCGTCCGTCGCAGCCGCGGTGACCAGCGACACCGCCGTGGTCACGCTGTCGCACGTCGACTTCCGGTCCGGGGCGCTGGCCGACATGGCCGGCATCACTCGCGTCGCCCACGACGCGGGCGCGCTCGTCCTGTGGGACCTGTCGCACAGTGTCGGTGCGCTTCCCGTCGACCTCGACGCTTGCGGCGTCGATCTGGCCGTCGGCTGCACCTACAAGTACCTCAACGGCGGGCCGGGTGCGCCCGCCTTCCTGTACGCACGAGCAGACCTGCACGAGCAACTGACCCAGCCGATCTGGGGATGGTTCGGTCAGCGCGACCAGTTCGCGATGGGTGATCGCTACGACCCTGCCACCGGGATCGCCAGGTTCCTCACCGGGACGCCGTCCGTGCTGGCGATCGCCGCGATCCACGCCAGCGCGGCCCTGATCGCGTCGGCCGGCATCGGACCGATCCGTGCCAAGAGCAGCGCCCTGACCTCGTTCCTGATCGACCTCGCCGACGAGTACCTGACCGATCTCGGCTTCGTCGTCGGCACGCCACGTGACGCGGCTAGCCGCGGCAGCCACGTCACGCTGTGCCATCCCGACGCCTATCGCGTGTGCCGGGCCCTCGTCGAGCAGGAGAACACCGTGCCCGACTTCCGGCCGCCCGATGGCGTGCGCCTGGGGCTGTCGCCGCTGACCACCCGGTTCGTCGACGTGTGGAACGGTGTCCAGGCGATCGCCCGCATCGTGCGCGAGGGGCGTCACACCGCGCTGAGCACCACCCGCCTGGCGTTCACCTGACCGACGCTCACCAGCCCGATGGCGGCCGCGTCAGCGGCAAACCCGATGGCCGCGTCAGCGGCGGGCGCGGCGTTGGCCGAATGCCCGGGCGAGCAGCGGGCCACGGGCCTGGAGCAGGCCGTCCAAGTCCCCGGCGTCGAACTTCGGCTGCCAGGCGAGCATCCGCGTCTCGTCCGGGTCGACGACGACGTCGTCGTCGGTCGGCGGCGAGGACGCGGCCGACGGCGCGACCGGCGCCGCCGGAAGATCCGGCGCAGCGCCGGTGCCTGGGCGTTCGTTGTCGACCACCAGGCGCAACTGCTCGCCAACCGTGTTGCGCGCCGGGGACACCCCCCCCCCCCCGGCGGGGGGCCCGGGGCCGGCCCGCGGGGGGGCACACCTCCGCCCC
>CAZMHG010000354.1:2119-3838 GCA_964565975.1 uncultured Ilumatobacteraceae bacterium
AAAATGGGTTCATTCGATCCTCCCGTTCCGGGTGGCGACGATCGTCGACCGTCCAGTTCCGCGGTGCGCTCATCGTGGAGGCGTGGCGCAGACACAGCAGCCCGGCGGAGCCGGCGTCGGCCTGGTCCCACCGCTCGATGACCACCAGCAGGCGACCGACGTCGATCGAGTACGTCGCCTCCGCCGGGCGGGTACAGCCCGGCCGCTCGCAGTGCCGGCCCACGGTGCGCCACGTTAGACGCGTCGATTCGACGGACCGCGTATCGTCGCCGGACGGTTGCCGACCGCGTCTGGCCAGCGTGGCGACACCGTGCGCCGCTGCTAGATTCACGGTCCCAAGCGGGCGATTAGCTCAGTCGGCTAGAGCGCTACGTTCACACCGTAGAGGTCATCGGTTCGAGCCCGGTATCGCCCACCAGACCAGTCCCGCTCGGGACGTGAGGCCCCGCCACGGCGGGGCCTCACCCGTTCTCCGGGCGTCACCGACCGGGCCAGCGGCGGGTCACGCGCCGGGTGGGACCGTGCCGCCGGTTCGCCAATAGACGCCGTCCTCGCGACTCAAGAAGCCGGCGTCGACCAGGTAGCGACGCAACGTGACGTAGTCGGCGTGACGGCGCTCGAGGACCTCGTTGACCTGCGGCTCGGTGTAGCTACGGCCGACCTCGAAGTTCTGCGCCAACCAGTCCAGGACGACGAGACGCTTGGCGTGCGCAGACGGGATCTTGGTGAGACGACCACCGGCGACGAACGCGTCCATCACGGCACGCCGTTCCGGGGGCTCGGCCTCGTGCTCGATCGAGCGCGGTCTGGCCAGCGCATGGCGCGCGGCCTGCTGGAATGCGGCACCGAGCACGACGAGCGCACCCCCGCCCTCGATCACCAGGCCGATCGCCACGAGGCGGGCCAGCGCGTTGGCCGCTGCGCCGCGTGCCAGGCCGGTCGCCCGCACGACGTCGTCAAGCGATCCGGCGCCGAGCACCAGCGCGGCGAACACGACCCGGCGATCGTCGTCGGCCAGCGCACCGGCGAGCGCGCCTGCGTCGAGCGACGGCGGTCGCGTGGTCACCGTGCGGCGGTCGGTGCGGGACGCAGGGGCGATGGATCCCACTAGTAGCCGAGGTCGCCGTTGATCGGCCCGATCAGCTCGTCGCCGCCGGCGAATCGCTTCACGTTGGTGGTGATCCGTTCCGCGAGCAGCGGCTTGGCCATCTCGGGCGTGTTGCCGACGTGCGGGGTGATGATGCAGTTCGGCATCGTCCACAGCGGGCTGTCGGCCGGCAGCGGCTCGGGGTCGGTGACGTCCAGCGCGGCACCGCCGATGACACCGTTCTGCAGCGCCCAGATCAGGTCGTCGGTGACCACGTGCCCGCCACGGGCGACGTTGATCAGCCACGCGTCGGCGTCCATCATCTCCAGTTCGTTGCGGCCGATCATCCCCTCGGTCTCCGGCGTTAGCGACAACGCCAGGACCACCACATCGGCACCGGGCAAGGCGTCCACGTAGCGATCCGCTTCGAGCACCTCGTCGGCCCCGTCCATCGACTCGACCCGATTGCGCACGACGGTGACGCGACAGTCGAACGGCTGCAGCAGGCGCAGCAGCGACCGGGTGATCCCCCCGCCGCCGAGGATGGTGACGTTGGCGCCGAGCAGGTTGCGCCCGCGCTGGTCGCTCCACGTGGTCGCCCTGGCGTAGGGGACCACGTGGCGCAGTCCGGC
>CAZMHG010000355.1:0-3831 GCA_964565975.1 uncultured Ilumatobacteraceae bacterium
GTTGTGCCGCTGCCAGCCCCGGTAGGTGCCCCACGTCGAGGACCATCCGCGATCGGCCGCAGTCATCGCCAGGACGAGCGCGTTCCATCCGCGATAGGGCCGCCCGTCGATGCTCCGCGGCGTACCGCCTGCGGCGAGATGGTGCCAAGGCATCCGCCAGCCGCTCGCCCCTTCCTCGATCGCCGCCACCAGATCGGCGGTCACCTTCTCGAACAGATCGCTTGCTGACATCTCGACTCCTCCTTCGCAAGTCCGGGTTCGTCGTTACGGGATGCGGCGACGACGAACGGCCGGTCAACCCGAAGGGCTTGGCCCCGAGCTTGCGAGTGGGCTTGACCGGCCGTGAGCGCCGACGCACCCACTGCACCCGACCGGAGGGCGGCAACGGCACGTCTCGCATCGAGCGCGGCCACGGCTTGGGACATCGGACCGCGGTCCGGCGTGGCCCGTCTACACCGGGCCAGACCCGCGTTCGCCCTGATAGAGCGGTACTAGAGTCAACTCATCTCTCGACTTGTTGATCGACCGACGGAGGTCCACCCGTGCCAGAGCCTTGGTTGTCCGCCGACGACATCGCCGCGCACCTCGGCGTGACGAAGGACACCGTCTACTCGTGGATCAACGAGAAGCGGATGCCGGCAAGCAAGGTTGGCCGGCTCTGGAAGTTCCAAGTGAGTGAGGTGGACGACTGGGTTCGCAACAGCGGTGCCAGCCGACGGTCGAGTCAGTCGGCTGAGGCGCGCCAATGACCATCGTGGAGCCGGGCCTCGCGCCGCCCGTGCCGGAACCGGGCCAGGTCGTGGAGGTGCGCGGCTCGACCTGGGCGGTAGCGAACGTCCAAGTGCAGGGTTTGCCCCGTAGTCCAGCCGACGAAGCGACTGCGCGGCTCACACACGTGGTCGACCTGCAGTCGCTCGATGAGGACCGCCTGAGCGAGACGCTGAGCGTGGTGTGGGAGTTGGAGGTCGGTCACACGGTGGCACCCGCGCAGGGGCTGCCGGACCGCATTGGGCTCCAAGCGTTCGACGACCCGGCGACTCTGGCGGGGTTCATCGATGCGATGCGTTGGGGTGCGGTCACATCTGCGGACCCGAATCGGTATCAGGCGCCGTTCTGGTCAGGTGTGAACGTCGAGGCGTATCAGCTCGAGCCGCTTCGGCGTGCGCTGGGGGCGCCTCGTACGAACCTGCTGCTTGCCGATGACGTTGGGCTGGGTAAGACCATCGAGGCCGGACTCGTCATCCAAGAGCTGCTGCTGCGCCACCGTGCCAGGACTGCGGTCATCGTGTGTCCGCCGAGTCTGTCGCTGAAGTGGCAAGACGAGATGCGTGACAAGTTCGGTCTCGATTTCGTCATCGTCAACAGCGAGCTGATGGCGCGAGTACGAAGATCGCATGGTTTGCACGCCAACCCGTTTCTGATGTTCCCGCGGGTGATCGTGTCGATGGCGTGGCTGCCACAGGTGCGGGCGCAACGTCTGCTCCGTGATGTCTACGCTCAAGCGGGCACACCGAAGTCGGGCAAGCGGTACTCCTTCGACATCCTCGTTGTCGATGAGGCTCACCACGTGGCACCGGCGAGTCCTCCAGCGCCGGCAGGAGGTCGTGGCTACGCGGTTGACACACAACGCACAGTCGCCGTGCGCCAGCTCGCTGACAAGTGCGAGCACAGACTCTTCCTCTCTGCGACACCACACAACGGTCATCCGGAGTCGTTCACGGCGCTGCTCGAGATGATCGATCCTCGTCGGTTCTCGCGTGGTGCCCTTCTGGACTCCAACGCGCTAAAGGACGTCACGGTCCGTCGGCTCAAACGCGACCTCGTGGGAAAGGGGTTCAAGAACCGATCCGTCCATGCGCTGACGTTCTCGCCACGAGAGGACGAACAAGAGATGTTTGCGCTCCTCGACGAGATCGTGACACAGAGCGCCAAGCTCAACGGCACCAAGGCGAGCGGTGACATCGTCACGATGCTGCTCAAGAAGCGGTTCTTGTCCAGCCCGTTTTCCTTCGGACAGACACTCGGTCACTACCTCGCATCGAGAGCGGGTCGAGGTCTCTCGGACGATGAGTACGACGACGTCTTCGGGAAGGGTCAGTCCGACGAGGAAGAAGGCCTGTGGGAGCAGGACGAAGCCGAGCGGCTGCGGGAGTCGAAGAGCTCCGACCCGCTCCGAGCGGCGAGCGCTGGTCAGCTCGAGGCATTGATGGAGTGGGGTCTGGGCTACGAGAGCCGGCCGGACTCCCGATTGGATGCACTGCTGAGATTCCTCAACGGTGTGTGCCGGACTGACGGCTCCGATTGGAGCGATGAACGCGTCGTCGTGTTCACCGAATACGCGCACACCGTCGACTGGCTGACCCGGGTGCTCACACAGCAGGGCTACGGCGAAGTCCTGGCAGTGATCCAGGGTTCCACGCCCCCTGAGGACCGGGAGTACATCCGCTCACAGTTCACCGAGGATCCAACCCGGGAGAAGGTGCGGGTCTTGCTCGCCACCGATGCGGCGGGGGAGGGCATCGACCTTCAGACGTACTGCTGTCGACTGGTGAACTTCGATATCCCGTTCAACCCCTCGCGACTCGAGCAGCGGATCGGCCGGATCGACCGGTACGGGCAGACCCGCGAGCCCCAGGTGTTTCACTTCGTTCCCGACTCCGACTCGTCGATCTACGCGGCCGACGCCTCGTTCATGGCCCGAATCGCGAGGAAGATCGCGAACGTCGAGCAGGATCTCGGTTCGGTGAACGAGGTCATCGGCGAGGAGATCCAGACGCACTTCGCCCGGCGCACGCCGACTCGTCGAAAGTCGAAGGGCGAAGACCCGAACGACGCGATCAATGCCGCGCTCGCAGGGGGCCTCGAACTCAATGCCCGGCTGACACAGTTGGAGCAAGGCTTCGACGCTTCACGAGCCGACATGCACCTCGAGCCGGCGAACCTGCGCCGCGTCGTTGACACAGCCCTCCGAATCGATCACCAACTCCCGCTGATCCCGATCCCGTACGACGAGGACGATCCGCAAGGAGCGAACGCCGATGAGTTCAGCGTGCGCCCGTTCTCAACACCGTGGCAGTCGACGATGAAGGGGCTCTACTCGCGGCTGCAGCCGAACGTCGCGCGCCCGATCACGTTCGACGCGCAAGTGGCTCACGGACGCAGTGATGTGGTGTACGTGCACCTCGGCCATCCAATCGTTCAGCGCTCGCAGCGGCTGCTGCGAAGTGCACTGTGGAGTGCCTCTTCCCCGCTGAGTCGAGTCACCGCCGTCGTCGTCGACGACCTCGCTGAGTCGTTCGTGGCAGCCGTGACACGGATGGTTCTGGTCGGTCGAGGCGGCATTCGACTGCACGAGGAAGTGTTCCTTGCCGGAGTGCGTCTGCAGGGGCGACGGGCAATGGCAGAGGAGAAGGCGGAGACCGCACTTGATCAGGCTCTCGATGGCATGGAACTCAGGCTCGCAAGCGAGTCGGTACGTCGACAGCTTTGCGACCTCTGGAATGCGTCCGATGCTCCGTTGCGAACCCGACTGGAAGAGTCCATGCAGTCTCGTGCCTCGCGCCGACATGAATCGGTGGTCGATCAGCTGAGCAGACGTCAGGCTGCCGACATCCAACGCGCTCAGGAGATCTTCGCAGCCTTCAGAACCAACCTTCGTGACTCGCTGGCCCGGTTGGAACGCGCAGAGGAGGTCGCGGCAGCGGCTCTCTTTCCCGACGATCAGCAGCGCCAACGTCGGCGTGACATCCAGGCGATGGAACGACGTCTCGACGAGCTTGATGACGAAGAAGCTCGTGAGGTCGCCGCGATCTCCGATCGATACGCGGAGGT
>CAZMHG010000356.1:0-3828 GCA_964565975.1 uncultured Ilumatobacteraceae bacterium
CCGACAAATGAACGACCTCCCCCTCACCCGCCACGACTGGCACGGCGACTGGAACTACACCCTCAACCCCACATGAAACACGCGACTTGTCCCGCGGCGAGCCCTTAGCGCGCGAGCGCGTCCAAGATCAGAGCGTTCGCACACGCCAACTGTCTTGGAGGACTGGCATGAACTCTGATCTGGACGCGCTCGCGACCCGACTCTACGTCCCGATCGACGATCTGTTGATCGACCATCCCGACTGGGCGCCCGAACGTCCGACGGTCGGGATCGCAGCGCAACTCACTGATCCGAACTCATCACCTTGGCGGTGATCCAATCACTGCTCGGGTTCACGCCCGAGGTCCGTTTCATCCGCCACGCCCGCACCCACCTGCAGGCACTGTTTCCGTATCTGCCGCAGCGGCCCGCCTACAACAAACGTCCGCGCCAACGCTGTGGTGATGTGCGACGACGCACATCACCACAGGGTGCTCGGGCGGGTTCACGTACAACCCGACGACATCGCGGACCTTGTCGACGAACTGGGGGTCCTCGGACAGCTTGAACGTGTCGGTCAGCCACGGCTTCAACCCGAACGCCCGCCAGATCCGCCCCACCGACGACGCCGAGATCCCCGAGCGCGCAGCCAGATCACGTGTCGACCAATGCGTCGCATCCGCCGGTTTCTCTTCGAGGGTCCGCACGATCACCGCCTCGACCTCGTCGTCGGTGATCGAACGTGGCGCACCCGGCCGCGGATCATCCGGCAGACCCTCCAGACCGCGTTCGATGAACCGCTTGCGCCACTTCACCACCGTCGCCTGATTGCAGCCGACCTTGTCCGCGACATCGTTGTTGGACAGACCGTCAGCGGCGAGCAACACGATCCGGACCCGCTGAGCGATTGAGTATGGTGCCGTCGGCCGCTTCGACCAGCGGACCAGCACCTCGCGGTCCTCTTCGGACACCGTCAACACCGCTCTTGGACGACCACGACCTGCCACCCGTTGATCGTAATCCAATCGCCACATCAACGCGAGTCATTTCTGACGCAGGACACTAGTGGTGCGTCGCGGATTCGGTGACGCGATCGAGGGCGGCCCGGCCGCGTTTGACCTTGGTGACGATGTCGTCGACGGTCTTGGTCCACACGAACGGTTGCGGATGGTTGTTCCAGCTGTGACGCCCACACGTCGATCGCTTCTTCGAGTTGACCCGTCGAGGTGAAGGCGCCGTTGGTCAGCGCCTTACGGGTGAGCACCGAGAACCAGCCTTCGATTGGGTTCAGCCACGACGCCGATGTCGGCGTGAAGTGCAGATGCCACAGCTGCGAGTGGCTGCTGCGGTACCCCCACGACGCTCGCGTGATGGCCTACATCGGCAGGTCCGGTTGGAACACGCTGCAGATCGGCGGGGCGATCCCCGACGACGAGATCCGCGAAGCGATCGTCAGCTCGTACGAGACGGTCGTCGCCAAGCTCCCCAAGCGCGACCGGCCGAACCCGCGCTGACGCGCCAGGCGTGCGGTCAGCCGACCGCCGGCGCGGCACGCAACATGCGCAGCCGGGACAAGAAGTCGTCGCGGTCGACGTAGCAGCCCTGCAGCTGGCGCGGGCCGCTGTTCGGATCGAACGCCTCGCGACCGTGCAGCAGGCGGTAGTTGTCCATGCACATCACGTCGCCGGGCACCAGTCGTGTCTGGGCGAGGAACCTGGTGCCGTGCAGCAGGCGACCGAAGGCCCGCACGGCGCGGTAGGTCGCCGCCATCTGGTCCGGGGCGACGTCGATCGGGGCGAGCAACGCATTGCTGTAGCGCACCTCGCGCACCGCGCCGCGGTCGTCGAGCTGGATCAACGGGACGCGGAACGTGATGTCGGTCGTCACCCGGTCGCGGTACCGGAAGGTGAGCGGCGTGACGGTCAGCAGCCGGAATGCGTCGGGGTCCTCGGCGCGCAGCGCCTCGGCCGCGGCGAAGCCGTCGACCAGTGTCGTGTCGCCGCCCTCGGCGTCGAACACCATGCAGTGCAGGAACTGGATGCCTGGCAGCATCTGCCGCGCGACCAGGTCCGTGTGCGGTGTGAGGCGCTTGGGCGTGTAGGCCAACGAGTCCGGGTTCGGCTTGGACACCACGTCCCACACCAGGCCGAAGTTGCTGTTGCGCAGGAAGGCGATCCGCTCGGCCAGGTCGACGACGGTGCCGGACTGCAGCGGCGCGTTGCGCACGAAGCACACGCCGTGACGCTCGATCAGCTCCAGCCAGCGCAGCACGCCAGCCTCGCCGGCGACGACCTGGTCGTAGTCGATGGCCGGTAGCGGATCCGGGGGTCCGTCAGTCCACAGCCGGATCTCGACATCGCCCGACGCGGTGCCGGATCGGGAGCCGCCGTGGTCGGAACTGCCGTCGTAGGCGTACTCGCCCAGCCAACCGGCGTCGAAACGCGAGCGGTGACCGTCGTCCCACACCACGCCCAGCACCGCGACATCGGCATCGACCGAGCTGGGCGACACGTCGTCGGGAACGGTGAGCGTGTCGAGCGTGCGTTCGGGGACGTCGTCGAACCGGCACGCCGGGCATGGGCAGTTGTCGCGCAGCCACAAGTGGTGAAAGCCCGATGTCGAGCCGTCGCTCCACTCGACCATCACCTGCTCGTCCGTCCGCTTCGCTCCGACGATCGACCTCACCGCGCGCATGCTGACCTCCTCGCGGCGACGGTAACACGCGGTACTCGGGCGTTCGCCGGCGCAGCCGCGACATCGTGCCTGCCCGCCCGCGGGAGGTCGTATCGTGTCGCCCGAACGAGAGGAGTCGGGTGATGTTGGATCCGAAGATCAAGGAGTTGGCCCAGGCCCCGAACTACGCGGTGCTCACCGTGATCCCGGCGTCCGGGCACCCGATGACCCACGTGATGTGGGTCGACGCGGACGACGAGCACGTGCTGATCAACACCCAGCTCGGCCGGGCCAAGGTGACGGCGATCGAGAACGACCCGCGCGTCACGGTGGCGATCTGGGAGGCCGGCAACCCGCTGCACTACGCGGAGGTCCGCGGCGAGGTCGTCGGCTCGGTCACCGGCGAGGAGGCGGAGGCGCACATCCACGCCCTGTCGCACAAGTACACCGGCGGCCCGTACACGTTCAGCCCGACCGATGCCCGGGTGATCTACCGCATCCGCCCGGACCGCCAGCGGATGCACTAGCGCCAAGCGCCGGCGGTCGTCACGCCGTCGTCCGCACATCGTGCCGCGGTGCTCGGCGAGCGGTCACGTCCCGTCGTCGACCCGGAAGCGGTAGCCCATACCGGAATCGGTGACGAAGTGCTGCGGGCGGGCGGGCTCTCGTTCGAGCTTGCGGCGGATGTGGCCGATGTGGACGCGCAGCAGGTTCGGGTCAGGCAGGTACGTCGATCCCCAGACCGCTTCCATCAGCTGACGATGGGTCAGCAGGCGACCGGGATGGCGGACGAAGACCTCGACGATCTGCCACTCGGTGGCTGTCAGGCGGACCTCCACCTCGTCGGGAAGCGCGAACACCTGGTGCGCGGCCACGTCGAGCCGAAAGGCGGGCGTGACGATCTCGGGATCGGGTGCGCCCGGATCCGGGGCGCGGCGCAACATCGACCGCAGGCGGGCAAGCAGCTCGGCCATGCCGAACGGCTTGGTGACGTAGTCGTCGGCACCCGCGTCCAGCGCATCGACCTTCGAGCGCTCGTCCTCGCGCACCGTGAGGACGATGATCGGTACGTTGGTCCAGCCGCGCAGCGCGTGGATCACCTGGATCCCGTCGATGCCGGGCAGGCCGAGGTCCAACAGCACGAGCGAAGGGTGCAGGTCCGCCACCCCCAGCACC
>CAZMHG010000357.1:0-3807 GCA_964565975.1 uncultured Ilumatobacteraceae bacterium
GCATCGTGCAGACCGACGAACGCCGCTACCGGATGTGGGAGGCCGACACCCCCGTCGTCTCGGGCGTGTCCGCACGCGGCGGTGCCCTCACCGTGGACTGGGCCGACGGGCACCGGTCGGTGTTCACGCCTGCCGACTTCGAGGCGATCGAGGTCGCCGCCGGTCGCGGCCGGCACGTCCCGCGTCCGTGGCGCGGCGATCATCAGATCTGCCGCGTCGACCACGGCGCCGCGCTCGGTGATCCCGCGCAACATCAGCGGATGTTCGAGGCGCTGCGCGACGACGGCGTGGTCCTGCTGACCGGTTCGCCGACCGAACCCGGCTCGATCATCGACACCTGCCGATCGCTCGGCCTGGCGCTGGTCGACACGTCGCTCGGCTTCATCTTCGACGTGATGCTGGATCCGGTCGGGTTCAACGTGGCGTACACCGCCGAGGCGTTGGCCCCGCACAACGACAACTCCCAGTTCCAGTACCCACCGAGCGGGCAGGTGCTGGCGATGATCCGCAACGACGCCAACGGCGGCGACAGCGTGGTCGTCGACGGCTTTGCCGTGCTCGAAGCGCTGCAGCGGGACGACCCGGCGGCCGTCGACGTGCTCAGCCGCGTCCTCGTCGGGTTCCGGCAGTACTCCACCGACGCCGACAGCCACTGGCGGTCGCCGATCGTCGTGCGCTCGCCGGAGGGCGGCTTCCTGCGGTTGCGCTTCTCCAACCAGTTGCGCCAGCCGCTCGACCCGGACCACCCCGATCTGGCCGAGTGGTACCGCGCCTACCGTCGCCTGGCGCGGTTGGTGTGCGACCCGGCGTTCGCCGTGACCTTCCGGCTGAACGCCGGCGACAGCTTGTTCGTCCACGGCGACCGCGTCCTGCACGCGCGCACCGCGTTCACGCCCGACGGGCCGCGCCACCTCCAGGACGTGTACTTCACGATCGACGACGTCCACGCCCGGCTCGACCGGATGACGGGTGTCGCCCGTGATGCGATGGGCTCGTCGGCCAACGCCACACCGGTCGCCGGCACCTGACGGTCCGGTGGCGGGCCAGGCACACCAGACCCAGAGCATGAGAGGATTCGGGACATGAGCACCCTCCGCATCGAGCGCACGACGATGGCCGAGTTCACCCGCGCCGACTACGACCTGGCCTTCGCCGACGAGCAGGACCTGATGGACACGCAGGCCGAACGGATCCTCGGCTGGCTGCGCGACATGGACGGCCCGAGCCGCTATCCCGTGACCAGGCTGGTGCACTCGCTGCAGTCGGCCACCCGCGCCGAGCGCGACGGCGCCGACGACGAGACGATCGCCTGCGCACTGCTGCACGACATCGGCGACGTGATCGGGACGGCGAACCACTCACAGGTCGCCGCGGCGTTGCTGCGTCCGTACGTCAGCGAGCGCAACTGGTGGGTGGTCGACCACCACGGCCTGTTCCAGGGCTACTACTGGTTCCACCACTACGACCGCGACCGTGACGCACGGGACCGCTACCGCGACCACGAGTTCTACGAGGCGTGCGTCGAGTTCTGCGCCCGGTGGGACCAGAACTGCTTCGACCCGGGCTACGACACGCTGCCGCTCGAGCACTTCGCCCCGCTGGTGCGCGACCTGTTCGCCAAGCCGCCCCAGGACGTGTTCGCGTAACGGAGCTCGTCTGACAGGGTTCGCGCCACGGCGTCGGCCGGCGGCTTGTGTCGGTGCTCACTCGCGGCGGGCGACCAGGATCCGGTCTCGGCCGGCCAGATCGGCGATGACGTCCACCGACGACAGCCCGGCACGGTTGGCCAGCGAGCGGACCGCGGCGCCCTGATCGGCACCCACCTCGCACACCAGCCATCCACCCGGGGCAAGCCACGCACCCGCGCCGGCAAGGATCGTGCGCAGCGGGTCCAGGCCGTCGGCACCGCCGTACAACGCCACGGCCGGCTCGTAGTCGGCGACGATCGGTTCCAGGTCGGGCGAGCCCTCGGCGACGTACGGCGGGTTGCTGACGATCAGGTGAAAGCTGCCGGCCAACGTTGCCGGCAGCGGGGCGAACCACGAGCCGTACCCGAAGCGCACGTTCGCCGCGGCGCGGCCGAGCCCGGCGGCGTTGGCCCGGGCGACGTCGATCGCGTCCGATGACACGTCGGTTAGCCACACCGTCGTTCCCTCGCGCGGCAACTCGTCGGCCAGCGCCAACCCGATCGCACCGGACCCGCAGCCGAGGTCGGCGACGAGCAGCGGTCGCTGACCACGCACCAGCCCGAGTGCGGTCTCGACCACCAGTTCGGTCTCCGGGCGCGGGATCAGCACCCGACGATCGACCATCAGATCCAAGCGGCGGAAACCCCACCGGCCGAGCACGTATTGCAGCGGTTCGCCGGCACGGGCGCGCGCCAGCATCGCGTCGAGATGGGCCATCATCCGCGCCGTCGCCGGCCGATCGAGCTCGGCCAGGAACTCCGCGCCGGAGCATCCACTGGCGACCTCGCACAGCCAGCGCGCCTGGGCCCGGTCGAACTCGGGCGTCAGCTGTCGCCACACCTGGCGCCACGTCACCGCGTCGGCCGGTCGGTCGGTGCTCATCGAGCCTGCCTGGACGTGGCCACGGGTCCGAGGCTACGACAGCCCGGCCGCCGCAGATCCAGCCCGTCCGCAGGGGCCTCAACTAGCGTCGGCGCAGTGACCCACCCGGACGCCGTGCTCCGCGCCGGCCGGGCGGGGCGGCGAACCGAGCAACGCCAGCAGCCGGCGGGCGACACCAGCCGCGGCCCTGCGTCGCCGGCTGCGGTGGTCGTGTTCTGGGGCGGCCTGCTGCTGCTCGGTGCCCAACTCCTGGTGACGGGCCGGCGCGGCTGGTTCTATCTCGACGACTGGCAGCTCCTCGGCACCCGGCCGGCGGCGATCGGCAAGGACGACGTCGCCGGCAAGCTGCTGCTGGCTCACGACGGCCAGTGGTCGACGCTGTACCTGATGATCCATCGCGCCGCGGCGCGGGTGGTCGGACTGACCCATTACTGGCCGGCGGTGCTGATGCTCCTCGCCACGCTCGTCACCGTCGCCGTGCTCACCCGGCGGCTGCTCGTCCACGTCGGTGCCGGCCCGATGCACGCCGCGGTCGCCGCGTTGGTACCCCTCACACTCGGGCGCGCCGCGAGCACCTACGTGTGGGCGTTCTCGCTGCAGACCGCACTCGGCGTCGCCCTGGCCCTCGCGTTGGTCCTCCTGCTCGGCCGTGGGGAGCAGGGCGGCGGGCGCGACCGCCGTGGTGACCGGCTCGCCGCGGTGGTCGCCCTCGCCGGCGTGATGACGTCGGGTGTCGGCATCGCCGTTACCGTCGCCGGGGCAGCGTGGATGGTCGCCCGCCGGTCGTCACGCTGGGTCGTCACCGTGCCGGCAATCGTCGCCTACGCCGGTTGGTACGCGATCTATGGCCACCGCGCCGAGCCCGGCACCACGACGCTCCCGGCGGCCGGCGTGTGGTCCACCGCCGGGTCGGTGCTCGGCGTGCTGCGCCGCGCCGCGGGCGGGTTCCTGCCCTGGACCGTCGTCGGCGACATCGCGCTCGCCGCGGTGGTCGCCAGCGTGGCCTGGTGCGTCGCCCGGCGACCGCGCCACGGCGGCATGGCCCTGGCGACCGCGCTGACCGGCGTGTTGTTCACCGTGATCACCGCGATGGCACCGCGGCGGGCCGACGTGTCGTGGGTGCCGGGCGAGCGTGGCGCGTATGTCGCCGCCGTGTGCCTGCTGCCCGTCGTGGTCCTCGCGGCACAGCGAGCGCAGCGCATCGTCGCCGACATCGTCAGCGTGCGGTTCGGCGTCG
>CAZMHG010000358.1:0-3798 GCA_964565975.1 uncultured Ilumatobacteraceae bacterium
AGCGCGTGGAGGTGTTGAAGGACCGCGGGTACGCGGTCACCGACATCGTGGATGCGGCGCTCAACGAGTTCTTGGACCGTGCCGGGGTGCCCCCGTCCGAGTAGCTCGCCCCCGGAGCCTGGCCAGCACGTTCCCCGCCCGGCTTCCTCGTACTGGCCCGTTTGCGCGGTGGGTGGCGGCTGTCCAGGCTCGACCGTAGGTCGACCGCGCAGCGACGGTTACCGGCCTTGACGGCCGCCACCCACCGTTTCGCCACAATCGATGCCGAGGAAGTCCGCTGCCCCGCCATGAGCCCGGGCTTCTCACGGTCGTCGCACGGACGACATGATCGTGGCCACCGCTTCGAGGCCGACCCCGACGATGGCGCCGATCGCTCGGCCGACTTCGCCGATGGTGACCTTGCAGTCGGGAATGCGGGCCAGGTAGCCGGCGAGCACGCAGATCGCCAGACCCAGCACCGTGATGGCCACGACGATGATCGCCACTGCGATCAGGATGGATTCGCTCATTGGGCGTCTCCTGGTTCGGTGGTCAGGAGATGGCTCCTGGAGCTGGCTGTCGTCCCGCTCTCTTCTTGTGCGCTGGCACAGCGTGCTTTACAGGGCACTGGCCGCACCTTTCTCGTCGTGGTTCCGGTACACGGGAAGTACCGGCCCTAGAGCTGGTTTCCGTCGTGTGGCGTGGCGGCAGTTCTAGGTCTCGCCTGAGCAGGTATAGACCTGCGGGGTGCAGCGGCCGATTGCCGAATGCACGGCACCGCGAGAAACGGGTTGTCAGGGGTTGGTGTCACGGCCTCTAATGACCCCTTGGGGGCCGGAATCCCGACAACTCGTGTGGTTACGGTCAGATCACAACAAGAAAAACGCAGGCTGAAGCACGTTCCCGCGCGGGGGCGGGCCTCAGCGGATGAGCTGGAGCGTCGTCGAACGAGAGAATCAAGACAACTTTGCGTCAGCCCTTAGAGGGGGGCGGCGCGCGCCCGCCCTCAAGGCATGCGGTCGTTGCGGTCCGGCTTTGGAATGCCGGCGTTGTCGAGGTAGCGGTTGATGGCCTCGTCGACGGTGTCGGTGATGACGTATCCGCGGGCCTTGATCCATTCGAGCCGCGCGAGGGTTCCCGCGTGCAGCTGTGTGGCGAACGGACTCTTCACCTTGCGGAGACGGGCTTTCAACCGAACCGGCTCGGCCTGCCGGGCCTCCTGCTCACCATCGGGTGGCGCGGGGGGTATATGGGTGTTGGGCGGCCCCGGCGCGGCCGGCGGGGTTTCGGGGGGGGTGACCCGTGGGGATGGGGCGCGTCGATATGGGCGCGACAACGGCCGGGTGGAGCCGACCTGCAATCCGGCGGGTTTGGATGCGGCGTTCATGCTGCGTGCCGCCTTGCCGCGATACGCTCTGCGACCTCGCGGTAGGCCACCGCCGCCGTGCTGGTCGGGGCGTGCACATTGACCGGCACGCGTTTCCCCTTGGCCTCCACCACCCGCACCGTGTGCGGGATCTCGCCCAGATAGGCCCCGCCGTCAGACCACTCCCCCCAGTCGGCACGCAGTTGACGACGTACGTCCTTGCTCGCCTTCGGGTTGCCGTCGAAGTCGGCCAGCAGCACGTACCGGATCTCCACGTCTGGGTTGAGCGTCTCTTGAACGTCGAGGATCGAGTTGCCCAGCTCCACCAGGCCGTCAACCTCGTCGGGGCCGGCCTTGAGGACGGCCAACACGTAGTCGGCCGCCGCGAGCGCCGCGGTGGTCAGCTCCCCCAATGCCGGCGGGCAATCCAGGAGCACGAAGTCGTAGCCCTCGATGTCGTCGAGCTGGCGCGCTAGCCGCAACTGGCCGCCCGATCCGAGCCCGGTTCGCTCGAGCTCCTTGAGCGCGAGATGACCGGGCGCGACGTCGATACCGAACTGCGTCGGAACGATGACCTTGGCCAGCGGGACGCGCATCGCCCGGTCCGGGTGCAGAACCTCGTACATGGACGCGTCCTCGGCGTCGAGTTCGATGCCCAACCCCTTGGTGCTGTGCGCCTGCTGATCCATGTCGATCACGAGGATGCGCAGACCCATCGCGGCCAGGTTCGCGCCGAGGTTGATCGTGGTGGTGGTCTTGCCGACGCCACCCTTCTGCAGCGCCACGGCCAGGATTTCGCACTGCTTATCTGCCGAAACGGTCATGACAGGAAGTCTATCAATCTGCATGCAAACATGTCTACATGCATACTTACATGTAAGAAAGCATGTATGTATGCATGTGCTGTGGTCTCGGAACCTGCGGTGGTGTTGCCCCAGGGGAGACTCACGGACGTGTGGCCAGCAGGGTGGTGACCTTGGTGTTGTTGACGATCCACTCTGCGAGGTTGCGGTCGATCATGCGAGTGAGCTTCATGTAGGCCTCGACGCCCTCGGCGGCGGTGAGACGGTTCGGCTGCTGTTGACCCGACCGTTGGCCAGGCAACGGGAATCCGTTGTGCAGGGGTTCGTGGTGGGCGACCCGGTTGCGTAGGACGTTGACGGTCTTGGCGACGGAGTGAACCCACGTCCTGGTGAAGCTCGCATGGGGGCTCGGGTCGTTTCGTGCTTCGATGCGGCCGCCGGGGAATGCGGAGCGCAGCGTCGATCGCCATAGCTGCTCGTAGTCGGCGTGGACGCGGCGGGGCTCCCGGCCGGCGTAGCCGCCGGCATCGAGAAGGTTGACCCACATTCCGAAGGTGCACTGCGCAATCACTCGTCCAGGTGTCGATGGGTGGCCTTGCCGAGGATTACGGAGGTAGCCCCACGCTCGTTCGACCTGCTTCATCGAGCGGTCATCGAGGGCGATGTTCTGGTACCACTCGGGTCCATAGGTGCTGGTCAACGCGTTGTGTAGGGCGTTGCGTAACGCCACTTCGACGATGGCCAGGTCCGCGAGGACGGCTGTCGAAAGGTCACGGTCCCAGACGTAGAGCTTGCGGGCACGGTCGGCGTCTTGGCCGGCGGCGTTCAGATAGGACGCGTAGCGCGGGGTCGATATGGCTCGATCGAGCGCAGCGGCGCGACGCGCTTCTGCTTGCTGGGGGGTTTCTACCACTGGACTCCTTTTCGTGGTCCGAGGTAACATAACTGGCAGAAGTCCCCGGACACCGCCTCTCTGGCCTGGAGCCATGACGCGGCCGGGGTTTTTCATTGGGGCCCCCCACCCGCGCCTCACGCTTCTGTCGATTCACCCGCGGGGGCTCTTTCATGCCGGACACGGGCGAACCGACCTCATCACGCGAGGGGAGCGCCGCACATTGGCGGTCCAGCGGCCCGCCAACTGGGACCACTCGCGGACCCAGGGGCCGTCACCAGCCCTCTTGTGTATGCGGGGGATTGTCGGCTCGACCTGGGACAATGGTGACAGCACGGCCCGCTACCGCTTGCCTGGAAAAAACTTTCTCCAGGTTTCAGGGGTTCGCGGTACGCGCGGACTTAAGAGGAAGCGACAACCGTAGGGATCGGTTGTCTCTTTCTCGCCTCCTGGAGATGTAGCCATGGATCGACCGGCACGCCGTCCCGGCCCGCCCGTTGATGCCGCGCGCTTACAACCGGACAACCAGGGCGACATCCAGGGCGTCGACGAGGGCTTGGTCGGCACCTGGCTCGATGACCCTGACCTGGCCGCCGAACTTGCCGACGAACTGGAACGACTCCGGCGCCTTCAAGCCGATGAGGAACTGCTGCTGACGCTGCAGTTGGAGCAGTTCACCGGCCGGCTGTGGGAGCGGTTCTCCCGCGAGCTGACCCGCTACGGCCTCGGCGTGCTGCGCGCCTGGATCCGCCACGGCA
>CAZMHG010000359.1:0-3797 GCA_964565975.1 uncultured Ilumatobacteraceae bacterium
CAGAAGTACGTCGTGTCCGACACGCTCACCGACAGCGACATCACCTGGAACCCGACCACGATCGTGCGCCGCGCCGACCTGCTGTCGACCGTCGCCTCGCTGCGCGAACGGCCCGGCGGCGACGTGTACATCTACGGCAGCCTCTCGCTCGTGCGCGCCCTGATCGCCGCGGGCCTCCTCGACGAGTTGCTACTGTTCGTCGAGCCGATCACGCTCGGCGGCGGCAAGACCGTGTTCGCCGACGACGGCGTGGCCCGGCCGTTCGAGTTGATCTCCGCGGCCACCGCGAGCACCGGTGTGCTGATCTGCCGCTACCGCCCCGCCTGAGCGCGGCTGGCACCGAGCGATCCCACGACGATCATCGGCCGCGCAGCCGCTGGGCCGCCTGTTGCAGGTGGCGTTGCTCGGGCACGCTCGTCGCCAGGCGGGCGGCCAGGTCGTAGGCCACGCACGCTTCGGTCGAGCGACCGGCGAGCTGCAGCAGGTGGGCGTGGACGGCGTGCAACCGGTGGGTGCGCGCCACGCGACGGTCGTCGAACAGCGCACCGATCATCGCCAACGCCGCCGCCGGCCCACGCACCTCGGCCACGGCGACGGCCCGGTTGAGGGTGACGATCGGGCCGGGCGCCAGCGGTTCGAGCATCTCGTACAGCTGCTCGATCTGCGCCCAGTCGGTCGCGCCCGCCGACGGCGCCTCGTCGTGCACCGCGGCGATCGCCGCCTGGAGCTGATACGGCCCCACTGCGCCGGTCGGGAGCGTGGCCTCGACCAGGGCGACGCCCTCGGCGATCTTCGCCCGATCCCACCTGCTGCGGTCCTGATCGGCCAACGGGACGAACGCGCCGTCGGGCGTGGTGCGTGCCGCCCGGCGCGCGTCGGTGAGCAGCATCAGGGCGAGCAGCCCGGCCACCTCGCCGTCGCCGGGAAGGGCGCGGTGGAGCTCGCGCGTCAGGCGTATCGCCTCGGTACCAAGCTCGGGCTCCTGGAGCGGGCCGCCGGTCGTGGCCGTATGCCCCTCGGTGAACGCCAGGTACAGCGCCGTGGTCGCGGCAGTCACTCGCGCCGGCATCTCCGCCCGCGTCGGCACGGCGAAGGGCGCGCCGACCTCGGTGAGGGTCGCCTTGGCGCGCACGATGCGCTGCGCCATCGTCGCTTCGGGCACCAGGAACGCGCGGGCGATCTGCGCTGTCGACAGGCCGGCCACGGCGCGCAGGGTGAGCGCCACCCGCGACGGTTTGGTCAGTGCCGGGTGACAGCACAGCAGCATCGACGTGAGCGTGTCGTCGCGGTCGCCGTGGTCGGTGACCGGGCCCGCGTCGGCATCCGGGTCGGGTGCCGGCACGGCACGGCGCGCCTGGGCTTGCTCGCGGCGCCGGCGGGCGTCGTCGGCTCGCCTGCGGTCGACCAGCCGGCGCGATGCAACCCGGATCAACCAGGCCTTGGGATCGTCCGGCGCACCGTCGCCCGGCCATTGGCTGAACGCGGCGATCAACGCTTCCTGGAGTGCGTCCTCGGCTGCGTCGAAGTCGCCGTAGCGGCGGACGAGCGCGCCGAGCACCCGGGGCGCACAGGCCCGCCAGACGGCGCCCAGGTCGGCCCCGGCGTCGGCGTCGGCGTCGGCGTCGCGATCCTCGTCAGGCGTCGGGACCACCCGGCCACATCGTCGGCCGCAGCTCGATGACGTCGCCGGGATGGGCGAAGGCCTCGGCGATCTCCTCGGCCCGTTCGCGGGAGTCGACGTCGATCAGGAAGAACCCGGCGAGATGCTCCTTGGTCTCGGCGTACGGGCCGTCACTGACCACCGGCGCGTCGCCCTGCCAGCGGTAGATCGAGGACGACGCAGGATCGGCAAGGGCGTCGCAGACGATCAGCTCGCCGCGGGCGCTCATCGACTCCATCAGCCCGTCGAACCTGGCGTCCATCGCCGCGCGCGTCGCGTCGTCGAGCACGCGCCCCTCGTTGGTGAAGTGGCCGGTCGGGTGGCCCCACGGGTTGGGGTTGGCGTGGATGAGGATGATGTACTTCACGTCTGCTCCTGAAGGATCGGGCCGGCGCGAGGGCCGCCAGCTGATGAGGACGTCGGAGCCGTGGTGCGCATCTCGACATCTTGGCGCCGGACGCGACGACGACCGCGGCCCGACGACCGGCTGGCCGGCTGGCCGGCTCAGCGGTGCGGCGCCGTCACCTTGCGCGCCTGGGCATCGATGAACGTGGTCGCCACGTAGTCGGCGATCCTGGCGATGTCGGGAGAGCCGAACATCGCCGCCGTCATCAATGGACCGACCAGTGACACACCGACCAGGTCGACGTCCAGGTTCGGGTCTGGTCGCAGCGCACCTTCGGCGACGCCGAGGTCGAGGATCAGCTGCAGGCCGTTGGTGCGTGCCGTGTTCTCCGCCTCGGCCATCTCCTCGGCCTGGGCCAGGGTCGACTTGAGCTGCAGCAGGGCGGGCAGGACCCGCCGGTGCTCGGGTGTCTCGAGGATCTCGGCGACGTCGCCGAGAAAAGCGCGCAGGCCGTGCTCGAACCCGCGGTCGAGCACCGGCGTGGGGGGCTCGGGGAAGTTCGACCGCAGCACGTCGAGCAGCAGCTCGGTCCGTGTCGGCCACAGCCGGTAGAGCGTGGTCTTGGCCACACCCGACCGGGCGACGACACCGTCCACGGTGACCGCGTTCGGGCCGGACTCGACCAGCAGCTCGGTGCCCGCAGCGAGCAACTTCGCTCTGCTGCGGGCAACGCGCTGGTCGAGGTGAGCGACGGCGTCCATCAGTTCGCCGATGACATCGCCGTGGCCAGGTCCTCTCCACGGACGGCGACGGTGCTGCCGGCGATGCCGGCGTCGGTGGCGCGCACCGTCCGGGGCCCGGCGACGGCGACGTAGAGCCAGGCCACGGCGAGGACGGCCACGCCGACCCACATCGTGCTGGACCAGCTGTTGACGTAGGCGTGCTCGGCAGCGCCGGCGATCTTCTGCGCCAGGGTCGGGTCGGTCGCTGCCGTCTTGGCGGCCACGCCGAGGGCGACGAAGTAGTCGTCCCTCACCAGCGGGGCTGCCGAGGCCGGCAACGTGGCGGCGAACGAGCTGACGTTGCTGCGGTAGCCGGCGGTCAGGATCGAGCCGAGCAGGGCGATGCCCAGCGCGCCACCGAGCTCGCGGCTGGTGTCGTTCAGGGCGGAGGCGACGCCTTGCTTCTCTGCCGGCAGGGTGGCCGTGATCGCCTGCGTCGACGGGGTCATCGACAGACCCATGCCGACGCCGATGATCATCAGCCCCGGAAGGATCGACAGGTAGCCGCCTTCGACGGAGGCCATCAACGCCAGGACCGACAGGCCGACGATGGCGAACCCCAATCCGGTGAGCATCGACGCCCGGGTGCCGATGCGCTTGGTCAGGTGCGGCGCCAGGGTGGACGTCGGCATCATCACCGCGGCCATCGGCATCATCCCGAACGCAGAGCGGATCGCCGACCAGCCGAGCACGGTCTGCAGGAAGGGGAACAGCACCAGGAAGATGCCGAACATCACCGCGAACTGGAGTGTGATCGTCAGCGTTCCCGACGCCAGACCACGGTCGCCGAAGGCGGTGACGTCGAGCAGCGGGTGGTCGGTGCGCAGCTCCCACACGACGAAGGCGACGAGGGCGATGGCGCCGACGATCAGCGGGTACATCGCCAGGGGGTGGCTCCAGCCGTTCTCGGGACCCTCGTGGACGCCGAAGACCAGGCCGCCGATGGCCACGGCGGAGAGCACCGAGCCGACGGTGTCGAAGCGGCCGCTCGACTCACGCGAGTTCGGCA
>CAZMHG010000360.1:0-547 GCA_964565975.1 uncultured Ilumatobacteraceae bacterium
GGACACCATCTGCGACGGGCAGCTGCCGTACGCCACGTGGTTCTCCGGCGGCACGCTGAACGTCTCGTACAACTGCCTCGACCGCCACGTCGAGGCCGGGCTCGGCGACCGCATCGCGTTCCACTGGGAGGGCGAGCCGGGCGACACGCGCACGATCAGCTACGCACAACTGCTCGACGAGGTGCAGCGGTTCGCCAACGTCCTCAAGGGTCTGGGCATCGGCCGCGGCGACCGGGTGAACATCTATCTGCCGATGATCCCCGAAGCCGCCGTGGCGATGCTCGCCTGCGCGCGCATCGGGGCGGTGCACAGCGTCGTGTTCGGCGGTTTCGCCTCGCACAGCCTGGCCGACCGGATCAACGACGCCGAGGCCAAGCTGCTGATCACCGCCGACGGCGGGTACCGGCGGGGCGAGGTGTTCGCGCTCAAGCCGGCGGCGGACGAGGCGCTGGCGCGCACCCCGAGCATCGAACACGTCGTCGTCGTGCGCCGCGGCGGCAACGAGGTGGAGATGCAGGCGGGTCGCGACCACTGGTACAACGACCTG
>CAZMHG010000360.1:557-3794 GCA_964565975.1 uncultured Ilumatobacteraceae bacterium
GGGGCCGACCCGATCTGCCCGGCCGAGCCGATGGACAGCGAGCAACTGCTGTTCTTGCTGTACACCAGCGGCACCACCGGCACCCCGAAGGGCATCATGCACACCAGCGGCGGCTACCTGGTCCAGGCCGCGTTCACCCACAAGTACGTGTTCGACCTGCACGCCGACACCGACGTGTACTGGTGCACCGCCGACGTCGGCTGGGTGACCGGCCACAGCTACATCGTCTACGGGCCGCTGGCCAACGCGGCCACGAGCGTGATCTACGAGGGCGTGCCCAACTACCCGGGCAACGACCGCTTCTGGGCGATCATCGAGAAGTATGGGGTGACCAATTTCTACACCGCACCCACCGCGATCCGCACGTTCATGAAGTGGGGCGACGCCGAGCCGGCCAAGCACGACCTGTCCTCGCTGAAGGTCCTCGGCTCGGTCGGCGAGCCGATCAACCCCGAGGCGTGGATGTGGTACGCCGAGCACATCGGCGGCAACCGTTGCCCGGTCGTCGACACGTGGTGGTAGACCGAGACCGGGGCGATGATGATCTGCCCGCTGCCCGGGGCGACGACCACCAAGCCCGGTTCGGCGACGTTCCCGCTCCCCGGCATCTCCGCCGAACTGGTCGACGATCACGGCCAGCCGGTCAGCCACGGCGGCGGCTATCTCACCCTGACCCGGCCGTGGCCGTCGATGATGCGCGGCATCTGGGGCGACCCCGAGCGCTACGCCAAGACGTACTGGTCGCAGTTCCCCGGCCGCTACTTCGCCGGTGACGGCGCCAAGCTCGACGACGACGGGTACCTGTGGCTGCTCGGGCGGGTCGACGACGTGATGAACGTCAGCGGCCACCGGATCTCGACGACCGAGGTCGAGTCGTCGCTCGTCGCCCACCCCGCCGTGGCCGAGGCCGCGGTGGTCGGTGCCAACGACGCGACCACCGGCCAGGCGATCATCGCCTACGTCACGCTGCGCGGCGGGCAGGACGTCGACGTCGCCGCCTTGCGCCAGCACGTCGGCGACGACATCGGGGCGATCGCCAAGCCGAAGACGATCTACTTCACGCCGGACCTGCCCAAGACGCGCAGCGGCAAGATCATGCGCCGCCTGCTGCGTGACGTGGCCGAAGGCCGCAACCTGGGCGACACCACCACGCTCGCCGACGCCAGCGTCGTCCAGGAGTTGCAACGCCGCGCCTCGGACGCCCCGGCCGAGGACTGACAGGCGGGCCCGCGCCGGGGTGGGCCGCGCCGGCACTCCGGCACACTGGATCGGTGATCGTCGTTGACGCCCAGGGCCTGGCCGCCAGCCGGCCCAACCGGCCGCTGTTCCGGGACGTCTCGCTGACCGTCTCGACGGGCGACCGGGTCGGTGTCGTGGGGATCAACGGGTGCGGCAAGAGCACGCTGCTGGCGATGCTGGCAGGCCGCCGCACTCCCGAAGCCGGCGAGGTGCGTCACGGCCGCGGGGTGCGGATCGGCTTCCTCGGCCAGCAGCCCGAGCTGGCCAGTGGCACGGTCGCCCAGGCGGTCGGCCACGGGTGGCAGGGCGCGGCGATGCTCGACCGCCTGGGGATGGCCGCCGTCGCCGACCGGTCCACGTCCGAGCTGTCCGGCGGTCAGGCCAAGCGCGCCTCGCTCGCTGCGCTGTTGTGCGGCGAGTACGACGGGCTGATCCTCGACGAGCCGACGAACCATCTCGACCTCGATGCGATCGGCTTCCTCGAGGCGTGGCTGGCCGCGTATCGCGGGGCGGTCGTGCTCGTCACCCACGACCGTCACGTGCTCGACCGGCTCACCACGAAGGTGTTGGAGATCGACCGCGGCGCGGCGTACGTGCACGTGCCGTCTGGGGTCGATGGCGGGTCGGGCTATGCCGCGTACCTCGCCGGGCGCGCCGCGCGTGAGGCCCGCGCCGAGACGGCCGAGCAGGTCCGCCGCAACCTGGCGGCGCGCGAGCTTGCCTGGCTGCGTCGCGGTGCGCCGGCACGCACGAGCAAGCCCAAGGCGCGCATTGCCGCGGCGACCGCGATCGTCCAGGGCCGGGCGCAGGCCGCGGCGCGGGATGGCGAGCTGCGCCTGGCGATGGGCACGACGCGGTTGGGCAACCAGGGCGTAGAACTGCAGGCGGCCCGCTTCGCCTGGCCGGACGGTGCGCCGGTCCTCGACCCCACCACGGTCACGTTCGAGCCGGGCGACCGCATCGGCGTCGTCGGGCCCAACGGCGCCGGCAAGTCGACGCTGCTCGACCTGGTCGCCGGCCGGCTCACCCCGACCGCCGGTGCGGTGCGGCGCGGCAGCACGGTGCGCATCGGCTACTACGACCAGCTCGGCCGCGACCTGGACCTGGCGGCGAGGGTGCGTGACGTGGTCGCCGGCGACAAGGGCCAACCGTCGATCGAGGACGTCACGCTGATGCGCCGGTTCTGGTTCGACGGTGACGCCCAGTTCGCCCCGATCGGCACCCTGTCCGGTGGCGAGCGGCGCCGTTTGCAGCTCCTGCTCGTCCTGTTGGAGCAGCCCAACGTGCTGCTGCTCGACGAACCGACGAACGACCTCGACCTCGACACGCTGCGCGCCTTGGAGGACTTCCTCGAGTCGTGGCCGGGCATCGTCGTCGCCGCCAGCCACGACCGTGCCTTCCTCGACCGCGTCACCGACGAGATCCTGCTGGTCGACGGAACCGGCGGTGTGCGCTGGATCCGCGGCGGGGTCGCCGGCTGGCTTGCCGAGCGTGCTGCCGCGGCGTCGGCGCCTGCCGCCGCGCCTGCTGCCGGCCGGGCGGCGCCCGAGCGATCCGCGCGGGCCACGGGCGCCGGGCCGGCGCGCAGCCCGTCCACCTTGCGCCGGCTGCTCGGTCAGGCCGAGCGGGCGATGAACGACGCCGCCCGCCGCCGCGACGAGCTGGTCGCCGCGCTCGCTGGCGCGTCGGGCGCCGACGCTCACCAGATCGGCGGTGCGTTGGCCGCCGCGCAGGACACGCTCGAGGCCGCCGAGGCCGACTGGCTGGCCCTCGCCGAAGAAGCTGGCTGACGCAGCGCCGCCTCGTCCGGCCGTGCGATGACGTGCGCCGTTCAGCTGTGTCGCAGGCGGCGCTGGACGGCACGCCGCGCCGCGGCCGGGAGCCGGCGCAGCAGACCGGTGAACGACAGCGGCGTGCTCAGGTGCCTGTTCGCCCAGGCCTGGTACTCGGCGAACCCGTCCGGGTGCACGAGATGCATCGGCGGGTTCGCCAGGACCG
>CAZMHG010000361.1:0-3790 GCA_964565975.1 uncultured Ilumatobacteraceae bacterium
TCTCGTTGCCGATCAGCGACGTTGATCTGCTACTTCGACACGTCGGCACTCGTGTCGCTTCTCGTCAACGAGCCGACGACAGGTGAGGCACGTCGTCTGTGGGGCGAGAGCGATCGTGTCGCCAGCGCCCGAATCGCCGTCGTCGAAACAGCGGCCGCCCTGGCTCAGGCGGCCAGAGGTGGACGGTTGAGCCGGGCGCAGCATGGCGAGGTCAGACGGGTCGCGAGTGCTTTGTTCGACCGCACGGACCTCGTCGAAGTCGACGCGCCCCTGGTGGAACACGCCGCCCGACTGGCCGAGCAGCACGCGCTGCGCGGCTACGACGCAGTCCATCTTGCAGCTGCCATGACAATGCACGATCGGCATCTGGTGTTCGTCGCCGGCGACCAAGCCCTACTCCGAGCCGCACGGTCAGCGGGCCTGGCGACCGCTGCCCTCGAGCGTTGAGCGGCAGCGCCCACGCCTCTGAGATCATCGGCCACAGGACGAGTAGCAACGATCACTCGGCGCGTTGCGCCCCCGGAAGGATTCGAACCTCCGACACATGGTTCCGGAAACCATTGCTCTATCCCCTGAGCTACGAGGGCGGGATCAGCCGAGGATACCGGTCGCTCGGCATCGCCGGCGCACTGTCGTCGATCCCGACAGCCGGTCACGCGCATCGCCACGTTGGTTGACCCATCCGACGCGCCGGACCGTCGGGCGGGCGGTACGCGCCGGTTCTCTCCGGGAGCGGGCTGGGCCCAGGCAGTACGCTGACGCGTCTCATGGCTGATCCGATGTCCTCGCTCGTTCCCGTCTTGCAGGACGCGTTCGCCCAGGTCACGGGGCTGGCCGCGGCGAGCATCGATCCGGTCGTGCGGCCGTCGGAGCGTGCCGACGCACAGGTCAACGGCGCGCTGGCGTTGGCCAAACAGGTCGGTCGCCCCCCACGCGAGCTCGCCCAGGCGGTGGTCGCGACCGGTGCCCTGGAGCTGCTGTGCAGCGACGCCGAGGTCGCCGGGCCGGGCTTCATCAACCTCACGCTGCGACCGCGGTTCGTCGCTGGTCTCGTCGGCGCGGCAGCGCTCGACGCCCGGGCCGGGGTCACCCTGGATCCGTCACCGGAACGGATCGTCGTCGACTACTCGGCACCGAACGTGGCCAAAGAGATGCACGCCGGGCATCTGCGCACCACCGTGATCGGCGACGCGATCGTTCGGATCCTGCAGTTCCTCGGGCACACCGTGATCCGCGAGAACCACCTCGGCGACTGGGGAACGCCGTTCGGCATGCTCATCGAACACCTCGTCGACCTCGGTGGTCTCGACCGGGCGGGCGAGATGGACGTGTCCGACCTGAACGCGTTCTACCAGGCGGCGCGGGTCAAGTTCGACGCCAGCGACGAGTTCAAAGAGCGCGCCCGCGAGCGTGTGGTGCTGCTGCAAGGCCGCGACGACCCGGCGACGCTGGCGCTGTGGCAGATCCTCGTCAACGTGTCGTTGAAGCACTTCAACGACCTGTACGCCAAGCTCGGGGTGCTGCTCACCGACGCCGACATCGCCGGCGAATCGAAGTACCAGGACCTGATGCTCACCGTGCTGCCGCGGCTGGACGCGGCCGGCCTGCTGCACGAGAGTGCCGGCGCGCAGGTGGTGTCCGTCCCCGGATACACGAATCGCGAGGGCGACCCGCTGCCGCTCATCGTCCAGGCGCGCACCGGCGGGTTCAACTATGCGACCAGCGATCTGGCCTGCGTCATCGACCGCGTCGAGAACGTCCACGCGACGCGCCTGGTGTACGTCGTCGGCACCCCGCAGAGCCAGCACCTGGCGATGGTCTTCAAGGTCGCCGAGATGGCGGGGATCATCGCCCCACCGACCCGCGCGATCCACGTCAACTTCGGCAGCGTGCTCGGTGAGGACCGCAAGATGCTGCGCTCGCGCAGCGGCGACCCGGTCACATTCAGCGAGCTGGTCGACGAGGCGATCGCCCGCGGCCGGGCGGCGGTCGCCGAGCGTTCCCCGGAGCTCACCGACGAGGACCAGCACGTGCTCGGTCAGTCGATCGGCATCGGCGCGCTGAAGTACGCCGAGCTGTCCGTCGACCGGGTCAAGGACTACGTGTTCGACTGGGATCGGCTGCTCAGCTTCGAGGGCAACACCGGCCCCTACCTGCAGTACGCCCATGCCCGGATCTGCAGCATCTTCCGCCGCGGTGGCATCGAGCGTGCAACCGTTCGCGGGGTCGAGCCGGTGCTCGACACGGAACAGGAGAAGGCACTCGCGCTCAAGGCGATGCAGTTCGACACCGCGGTGCACGCGGCCAGCGACAGCTACAGCCCGCACAAGCTGGCGACCTACCTGTTCGAACTGGCCCAGCAGTTCACCACCTTCTACGACGCCTGCCCGGTCCTGCGCGCCGACGAGCCCACCCGCCGCAGCCGCCTTGCGCTGTGCGACGTGTCTGCACGCGTCCTGGAGACCGGCCTCGGCCTGCTCGGCATCGACGCGCCGGAGCGCATGTGACCGCGATCTGGCGCGGCCTGCTGCCCGACACCGCCACCGAACTTGCCGACGGTGAACTGGCCATCGGCGGCTGCCGGATGAGCGAGCTTGCCGCCCAGTTCGGTACGCCGCTGTTCGTCTACGACGAAGCGCATCTGCGGGCACGGTGCCGCGAGGCGGTGCAGGCGTTCGGTCCGGGCCGGGCGGTCTACGCGACGAAGGCGTTCCTGTGCACGGCGATGGCCCGCCTGGCGTACGACGAGGGGATGATGCTCGACGTCGCCAGCGGTGGCGAGCTGTTCGTCGCCCTGCATGCCGGTGTGCCCGCCTCGGCGCTGGCCCTCCACGGCAACAACAAGAGCCTCGACGAGCTGCGCATGGCGCTGACCGCCGGGGTCCGTCACGTGATCGTCGACAGCTTCGACGAGATCGCGCGCCTCGAAGCGCTGCACGCCGAGGGCCTGGCGCGCCCGCGCGTGATCGCCCGGATCACACCCGGGGTGCACGCCCATACCCACGAGTTCATCGCCACCGGCCAGGACGACAGCAAGTTCGGGTTCAACCTGGGCAACGGCGACGCCGCCCGGGCCGTCGAGCAGATGCGCCGCTCTGCGGCGATGGAACTGGTCGGCGTGCACTGCCACATCGGCTCGAACGTCTTCGAGGCGTCGAACTTCGCCAAGGCGGTCGAGGTGATGGCCGCGTTCGCCGTGCCGCTCGATCTTCCCGAACTGGTCCTCGGCGGTGGGCTCGGCGTCGCCTACGTCGAGGGCGAAGAAGCGCCGTCGATCGGGCAGTGGGCCAACGTCCTGCTCGACGCGTGCCACTCGCTCGGTGTGCGCAGCAGGGTCAGCGTGGAACCCGGCAGGTCCATCGTCGGCGGCGCGGCGATCACCCTCTACACCGTCGGGACGATCAAGCACGTCCCCGGCGTGCGCACATTCGTCAGCGTCGACGGCGGGATGAGCGACAACCCGCGTCCGGTGCTGTACGGGAGCGGATACGAGGCGTTCCGGCCGAGCACCCTCGGCGCGCCGCGGGACCAGCAGGTGCGCTTGGTCGGCAAGCACTGCGAGAGCGGCGACGTGCTGATCCGCGCCGCACAGGTACCGGCCGACCTCGCCGTCGGCGACGTGCTGGCCACCCCGGTGACCGGTGCGTACGGCCACAGCATGGGCAGCAACTACAACAAACTGCCCCGACCGGCCGTAGTCTTCGTCGCCGACAGTGCGGCGCGCCTGGTCGTGCGCCGCGAAACGTACGAAGATCTGGTCCGCTGCGACGTTCCCTGACCCTGCGGTAGG
>CAZMHG010000362.1:0-3789 GCA_964565975.1 uncultured Ilumatobacteraceae bacterium
GAGGACGATGATCGTGGTGAACAGCAAGGCCGCGGCGATGCCCAACGCGTTGGTGTTGCCCTGCAGGCCGAAGATCGTTGCGACGACCACGCCGGCGATGCACACCAGGCCGAACACGAGCCGCTTGCGGGACATGTCCGAGTTGTCCACGGCGACGTCGCGCATGGCCGCCAGCGGCGGCACGCGCCCGGAACGGATCGCTGGCGCGATCGCGCACACCAGGGTGACCAGCACGCCGACGACGACGGTGATGACGAAGCCCTGCGGCTGGATCGACAGCGAGGTGTCCTCGGACAGCCAGTGCACGCTCTTCATGATGCGGAGGATCACCGCGGCCAGGCCGAGCCCGCCGAGGCAGCCGAGCAGCGAACCGACGACGGCCACGGCGAAGGCCTCGCCGAACATCGACCGGGTGACCTGGCCGCGGCTGGCACCAACGGCACGCAGCAGGGCGTTCTCCCGGGTGCGTTGGGCGGCGCTGATCGAGAACACGTTGTAGATGATGAAGCTGCCGACGAACAGCGAGATCAGGGCGAACACGCTGAACGCGATCGTGATGATGTTCAGCACCTTGGCGACCGAGTCCTGCTCCTCCTTGGTGGCCTGCGCGCCCGTCAGCACCTGGATCTTGGGGTCGTCGAGCGTCGCGGTGATCCGCTTGGTCAGTTCGGTCTGCGACACGCCGGCGTCGGCACGGGCGGCGACGAAGTCGACGTAGCCGGGCGTCTTCGTGAGCACCTTCTGGGCCGTGTCGAAGTCGAAGATCGACCACGTCGTGCCGAGCGCGCTGTCGCTGCCGGCGAAGGTGACGATGCCGACGACGGTGTACTCGCCGACGCCGACGGTGGTGGTGATCTTGACCTTGTCACCGATCTTGATCGGGCCTGACTTCGCCGAACCTCGGTCGACGACGACCTCGGTCGGTCCGGTGGGGGCATGGCCTTCGGCGAGCTGGAACGGGAAGCTGGCCGAGTCGCTCCACGACGTGCCGAAGCGCGGCGGACCGTCGGTGCCGATCACCTTGTCCCCCACAGTGATCGCCGCGAGGCCTTGGATCTGGCCTTCGACCTCGGCGACGCCGGGAACCGACTTGACCTTGTCGATGAACGAGACCGGGATCTTGTCGCGCTGTTCTTCCGCGCCGTTGGCGCCCTCGATCACGTCCGCCGAGCGGACCACCGCGTCGGTCTTCGAATAGGCAGTGGCGAACATCTTGTCGAAGCTCGACTGCATGGTGTCGGTGAACACGAACACGCCGGACAGGAAGGCGGTGCCGGCGATGATGGCCAGCGCGGTGAGCAGCAGGCGGCCCTTGCGCGACCAGATGTTCTTCAGGCTGATGCGAAACATGGTGATGCTCCTGTGTCCTCGGGCCGGGTCACTCGCCGAAGCGCTTCATCCGGTCGAGGACGCGATCGGCCGTCGGTTGGGTCATCTCGTCGACGATGCGACCGTCGCCGAGGAATAGGACGCGGTCGGCGTAGCTCGCGGCGACCGGGTCGTGGGTGACCATCACGATCGTCTGGCCCAGCTCGGTGACGGCCATGCGCATGAACGACAGGATCTCGCCGCCGGCCTTGGAGTCCAGGTTTCCGGTCGGCTCGTCGGCGAAGATGATCGTCGGCCGGCTGGCCAGGGCGCGGGCCACGGCGACGCGCTGCTGCTGACCGCCGGACAGCTCGCTCGGGCGGTGGGTCAGCCGGTCACGCAGGCCGACGGTGGCGATGACCCGGTCGATCCAGGCCTGGTCGCCGGCCGATCCGCCGAGCAGCAGCGGCAGGGTGATGTTCTCCAGCGCGTTGAGGGTCGGCACCAGGTTGTAGGCCTGGAAGACGAAGCCGATGTCCGTCCTGCGCAGCACGGTCAGCTCCTTGTCGCTGAGGCCCTGCAGGACCGTGTCGCCGACGTACGTCTCGCCGCTGGTCAGGTTGTCGAGGCCGGCGAGGCAGTGCATCAGCGTGCTCTTGCCCGAACCGGACGGACCCATGATCGCCGAGAACCGACCGCGTTCGAACGCGACGGTGACATCGTCGAGGGCGGTGACCTGGGCGTCGCCCTTTCCGTAGATCTTGGTGGCATGGCGTGCTCCGGCGGCCACTGCTCCGGTGACGGGCGCGGCGTTCGTGGTGACGGTTGCTGACATGGGTCCAGTCTGACGGGCGGTTGGCTGGTTCACGTCAGACCTCTGGCGAATCCGGTTCCACCTGCGGAATGATCCGCAGCGCGGCGGTCACCGCGCGCCGGACGACCCGCCGTGCCCGTGCCGGCTATTCGGCACCGGGTTGGACGACGCCGGATTCGTACGCCGCGACGACCGCCTGGACACGGTCGCGCACGCCGAGCTTGGACAGCACCCGGCCGACGTGCGTCTTGACGGTCGCCTCGCCGAGGAACAGCCGGGCGGCGATCTCGGCGTTCGACAGGCCACGGGCCAGCAAGCGGAGCACTTCCAGCTCGCGTTCGGTCAGCCCGTCGACGGCGCGGCGCAACGCGGCATCCGGCGCCGCGGCGCGCTGGACGACCTGTTCGATCAACCGCCGCGTCACCGTGGGGGCGAGCAGGGCGTCGCCTGCGGCGAGCACGCGAATCGCGTTCAACAGCTGGTCCGGCGGCGCGTCCTTCAACAGGAAGCCGCTGGCGCCGGCGCGCAGTGCGGCATGGACGTAGTCGTCCAGGTCGAACGTGGTCAGGATCAGGATGCGCGCCGAGGTCCCCTTCGCCGTGAGCTGCCGGGTCGCTTCGATCCCGTCGGTGCCGGGCATGCGCACGTCCATCAGCACCACGTCAGGCGAAGAACGGATCACCAGATCGATCGCCTCGGTGCCGTCACCGGCCTCGCCGACGACCGTGAAGTCGGGCTCGCTCTCGACGATCATCCGCAGCCCGGCACGCACCAGGTGCTGGTCGTCGACGATCGCGACGCGCAGAACCGCCGCCCCGGTCACGCTGCGGCCACCGGGATGCGCGCGACGACCCGCCAGCCGCCACCGGCGACCGGACCGGCGTCGAATGCTCCCCCGTACATCAGCGCCCGCTCGCGCATCCCGACCAGCCCGTGACCCGGTTGGAACGGGCCGGCACCGCCGGCGGCCGCGCCGCGCCCGTCGTCGGCCACGGTGACCAGCACGCTGCCCCCGGCCGAATCGGCCGCTGGGTTCGCCGGCGCGTCGCGGGCGACGGTGACCGTGACTCGGTTGACCACTCCGGCGTGGCGGCGAATGTTGGTGATCGCTTCTTGGACGATGCGGTACACGCTCAGCTCGACACCCGGGCTGAGCTCGCCGAGGTCGGGCGAGCGCTCGAGCGTCACCGGCAGGCCGCTGCCGGCGACGAGCGCGGATAGGTCCGACATCGACGGTTGCGGTGTCCGTGAGGCGTCTGCGGATGTAGCCGCCGCGACGCCGGACGCGTCGGCGGCTCGATGGTCGGCACCGCTGTCGCTGCGCAGCACGCCCAGGACGCGGCGCATCTCGCGCATCGCCGCGCGGCCGGTGTCCTCCACGGTGGCCAGCGCGGCGTCGGCGCGTTCGACGTCGGCGCGCAACTGGCGCCGGGCGCCGCTGACTTGGATCGTCATCAGGCTGACGCTGTGGGCGACCACGTCGTGCAGCTCGCGGGCCAGCCGGGCGCGCTCCTCGCCGACCAGGCGCGCAGCGAGCAGCCCGCGCTCGCGCTCGGCGCGCTCGGCCCGTTCGAGCAGGGCCGCCGCAGCGTCACGCCGCCGGCGCACGTTGTCGCCGAGCAGGTACGCACCGGCGTAGATCACCGTCGACGACACGATGTCCTGCC
>CAZMHG010000363.1:0-3757 GCA_964565975.1 uncultured Ilumatobacteraceae bacterium
CGGCTGGACGCGTTCCTGGCGCGCAAGCGCGACGTCTACGAGCGCTACGCACGGATGGCCGCAGCGTTCCCCGAGCTGCAGCCGTTCCCCACCCCGGCGCGGGGCCGCAGCGTCCACTGGTTCTCCGGCGTGTACTACACCGGTGCCGACCCTGCGCTGTGCGTGGCGTTCCGCGACCAGATGCAGGCCGAGCAGATCGACGTGCGCCCGTTCTGGAAACCGATCCACCTCCAACGCCCGTACGCCGACGCGCTGCGCACGGCGATGCCGGTGACCGACGCCGTGTGGGAACGGATCGTGCCGCTGCCGTGCTCGACGGGCATCACCGACGCCGAACTGGACTACGTGGTCGACGCGGCGACCACGTTCTGGCAGCGCCACCGCGGTCCAGGCGCGTGACGGACGATCGCCGATGACCGTCCGCCGCATCGCCGTCGCCACGTTCGGCCGGTCGGACTTCTCGATCCTGCGGCCGCTGTGCCGGCTGCTCGTCGCCGACCCTCGCTTCGACGCCGGATGGTGGGCCGCCGGGGCGCACTTCGAACCGGTCAGCGGTCGCACCGTCACCGACGTCGAGGCCAGTGGCGTTCCGATCTGGGCGCGCATCGACTGCGCGACCTACGGCCCTGGTGAACGGTCGACGGTGGCGACGATGGCCGCGCACATGGACGGCACCGCCGCCGTGGCCTGCGGCACCGAGCTGCACACCAGCGTGGTCGACGTCACCATCGCCGATGGCAGACGACCCGACCTGGTGCTGATCCTCGGCGACCGCTTCGAGGCCGTCGCTACCGGCCTGGCACTGGTGCCCTTCGGCATCCCCGTCGGGCACATCAGCGGGGGGAGCATCACCGAAGGCGCGATCGACGACGTGTTCCGGCACTGCCTCACCAAGATCGCCGCGCTGCACGCCTGCGACCTGCCCGAGTTCGCCCGGCGGATCCAGCTGATGGGCGAGCCCCCCTCCCGGATCGCCACCACCGGCGCGCCGGGGCTCGACGCGTTCGCCGGCGCCGCGCCGCACCCGTTCGCCGAGTTCACCGCCCGGTTCGGCCTGCATGGCTTGCGGCCCGGATACCTGCTGGCGACGATCCACCCCGAGTCGCGCCACCCCGACCAGACCGGCCCGATGACCGAGGCGACGCTCGCGGCGATGACCGCCACGGGGCACCAGGTCGTCGTGACCTATCCCAACGCCGACCCCGGCGCAGACGAGGTCGTCGCGATCATCCAGGCCCACGCCTCGGCCGGATCGGTGTACGTCGTGCGCGGCTTCGGTGCCGACTGGTACCCAACGGCGATGGCCAACGCCGCGGCGATGGTCGGCAACTCGTCCGGCGGGATCATCGAAGCCGCCAGCTTCGGCCTGCCGGTCGTCGACGTCGGCGACCGCCAGCGCGGCCGGGCTCGCGGCGCCAACGTGCTGCACGCCGAGCGGGACCGGGCCTCGATCGGCGCCGCGCTGACCCGTGCGCTCGACCCGGCGTTCATCCCCGTCGCCCGTGCGGGCAACATCTACGGTGATGGCCGAGGAGCCCAGCGGGTCGTTGCCGCCCTGGCGACGCTCGATTGGGAGACGCTTCCGATGCCCAAGCACTTCGCCGATCCGGACCCGGGCTTCGTCGGCGAGCTGATGGAGCTGCCGTGCGACTGATCAGCCTGCGCGGCGACGACCGCCAGCGACTCACGCTGCACGCCGGTGACGACGTGCGCAGCGCGATGCGCCGAATGAACGACACCGGTCGCACGCTGCTGCTGGTCACCGACCCGGCCGATGCCGATCGCTTCGTCGGCGTCGTCGCCGACGGTGACATCCGGCGCTACCTGTCCCGCGGGGGCACGGCAGACGACCCCATCGACACCGTCGTCAATCGCACGCCCACCACGCTCCCGCACAGCACCGCGTTGCCCGACATCCGCGCGTTCATGGCGCGCCGCGGCTTCGAAGCGGTGCCGCTCGTCGACGGCCAACGTGTCGCCGCACTGTGCATCCTCGAGCGCGCTCCCAGCGCGATGGAGCTGTCCGCAGTGGTGATGGCCGGTGGGCTCGGTTCCCGGCTCGCGCCGCTCACCGACAACTGCCCCAAGCCGCTGCTGCGCGTCGGCGGCAAGCCGATCCTCAGTCACATCGTCGAGCACCTCCGCGAGCAGGGAATCCACCGGTTCACCTTCAGCGTCAACTACCTGTCCGACATGATCGTCGACTACTACGACGACGGCTCGCGGCTCGAGTGCTTCATCGACTACCTGCACGAGACCCAGCGTCTCGGCACGGCCGGGTCGCTGGCGTTGCTCGACAGGGAGGCGCTGTCCGACCCGTTCCTGTGCGTCAACGGCGACATCCTCCACGACGTCGACGTGGGCGCACTGCACGACACCCACCTGGCCCGCGGCTGGGACGCGACCATGGTCGTGCGCAACTACCACTATCCCGTCCCCTACGGCGTGGTCGAGACGCACAACGACGGTTCGTTCGTCGACGTCGCCGAGAAGCCGGTCCACCCGTTCCGCATCAACGCCGGCATCTACATGCTCTCGCACACCGTGCTCGACCTGGTCCCCAGGCATCGACCGTACGACCTGACCACCTTGTTCGCCGACCTCGGCTTCAAGGGCCTGCGCGGCGGCACGTTCGCCCACAACGGGCGGTGGATCGATATCGGATCGACCGCTGATTACCATCGGGCGCGCTCAATCTTCGAGGATCTGGACGACAACCCATGACGGTCATCACCCGTGACCTGGCACCGCTCGACCGGTCCGTGATCGGCCGCGACGCCAGCTTCTTCGGCGCCGATCTGGAGCACGCCGAGGCCGAGCTGCACGACGTCGTCGCCGGGGCCAACGTGCTCGTCATCGGCGGCGCCGGCTCGATCGGCTCGCATACGCTGCGCACGATCCTGCCGTTCGGGCCGGCGCTGACGCACGTGGTGGACCACGACGAGAACGGCCTCGCCGAACTGGTCCGCGGCATCCGCTCGGCGCCGCGCACCGTGCCGCTCGGCGAGCTGCTGACCCTGCCGTTCGACTACGGCGGGCAGCCGTTCCGGCGCTGGTTGGGGGCCAACCCGACGCGCTACGACATCGTCCTCAACTTCGCCGCGCTCAAGCACGTGCGCAGCGAGAAGGACCCGTACTCCGTCCTGGCGATGCTGGAGACCAACGTCGCCCACCTCGACCGCCTGTCGCGGCTGCTGCGCGGCCGGCCGGGGCTGCGTCGGGTGTTCTCCGTGTCCACCGACAAGGCAGCCAACCCGAGCAGCATGATGGGCGCGACGAAGCGGCTGATGGAGCACGCCCTGTTCCTGCCGACCCAGCCGTGGGACGACGGCGTCGCCATCTCGTCGGCCAGGTTCGCCAACGTCGCCTTCTCCAACGGCTCGCTGCTCCAGGGGTGGCAGAACCGGCTCGCCGCGCGCCAGCCGCTGGCCTGCCCGGACGACTGCCGGCGGTTCTTCGTCTCGCTTGACGAGTCCGGTCACCTGTGCACGCTCGCCGGGCTGCTCGGTACCGACCGCACGCTGATGGTGCCCGCCCTCGACCCGGCCGAGCACCTCGTCCTGCTGTCGGACGTGGCGATCAAGTTCCTCGCCTTCCACCGGCTGACCGCCTACCCCACCCGCGACGAGGACGAGGCCGTCGGCCGCCTCGACGAGCTCGCCGAGCGTGGCTCGTGGCCGCTGCTGCTGACCCCGCTCGACACCGGCGGCGAGAAGCCCTACGAGGAGTTCGTCGGAGTCCGCGAGACCGTCCACAC
>CAZMHG010000364.1:0-3751 GCA_964565975.1 uncultured Ilumatobacteraceae bacterium
AGCTGAACATCAGCAACGACGACTTCATCCGCACGACCGAGGCCCGCCATGCGGCCGGCGTCGCCGAACTCCTCCAGCGCTGCTACGACGCCGGCGACATCGAGCTGGACACGTACAGCGGCAAGTACTGCGTGGCCTGCGAGGAGTACTACACCGACGACGAGCTGGATCCGGGCGACCTGTGCCGGATCCACAAGCGCAAGGTCGAGACGTACGAGGAGGAGAACTACTTCTTCCGCCTCAGCCGATTCCAGGACCGGCTGATCGACTGGTACGCGTCGCATCCCGGCGCGATCAAGCCCGAGTTCCGCGGCAACGAGGCACTCGGCCTGATCCGTGGCGGTCTGCGCGACTTCTCGATCAGCCGCACCAGCCTGACGTGGGGCATCCCGCTGCCGTGGGACCCGTCGCACGTCACCTACGTGTGGTTCGACGCGCTGACCAACTACCTGAGCGCCGTCGGCCTCGGGTCGGACCCGGCCGAGCTGGCCAAGCGGTGGCCAGGGCGGCACGTCATCGGTAAGGACATCATCCGGCACCACTGCGTGTACTGGCCGGCAATGCTGCTCAGCGCCGGGATCGAACCGCCCGTCGAGTGGATCGTCGGCGGCTACCTGCTGGTCGACGGCGAGAAGATGAGCAAGACGACGGGCAACGTGGTCAGCCCGCTCGACATGGTCGACGACATCGGCGTCGACGGGTTCCGGTACTACCTGCTCGCCGAGACGCCCGTCGGCCAGGACGGCGACTTCAGCTACGACGGACTGGTCGGGCGTTACAACAGCGACCTGGCCAACAACCTCGGCAACCTCACGTCGCGCGTCGCCTCCGTGGTCGCCAAGGGATGTGGTGGCGTCGGCCCGGCCCCGGCCGCCGACTCCCCACTCGCCGCTCACGCCGCCGACGCGCTGGCCGCCACAGTCGCCGCCTGGGCCGACAGCCAGCCGAGCAGGGCGCTCGACGCGACGTGGTCGCTGATCCGCGCGACGAACGCCTACCTCGAAGCCAACGAGCCGTGGAAGATGCAACCGTCGCCCGCGCTCGACCGGGTGATGGGCGACGCGTTGGAAGCACTGCGGCTGGTCACGATCCTCGCCTCGCCCGCGGTGCCCGACACGGCACAGGCGATCTGGGAACGGATCGGCCTGCCCGGCCACGTCACCGACCAGCGCATCCCCACCGACACCTCGTGGGGCGGGTACCCCGGCGGCCTGACGGTGACCAAGGGCGCGCCGCTGTTTCCGCGCAAGTAGGCCGGCCGGCACCGTGAACGGCATCGACACCCACTGCCATCTCGACGACACCCGTGGCGCCGACCTGGACACGGTGATCGATGCGGCCCGCCGCGCCGGCGTCAGCCGGATGATCACCGTCGGTTGCACGGTCGCCGGATCGCGCACGATGATCGACATCGCCACCAGGTACCACGGCGTGTACGCCACCGCCGGCGTGCATCCGCACGACGCCGACGGCGGGATCGCTGGATTGGCCGAGCTGCTCGCTGAGCCTTCCGTCGTTGCCGTCGGTGAGACCGGACTCGACTACCACTACGACCACTCGCCGCGGGACGTCCAGCGCCAGGTCTTCGCCGCGCAGATCCGCCTGGCGCACGAGCACGGCCTGCCGCTGGTGATCCACACGCGCGAGGCGTGGCCGGACACCTTCGCCGTGCTCGACCACGAGGGCATCCCGCGCCAGACGATCTTCCACTGCTTCACCGGCGGCCCGGACGAGGCCGACCAGTGCCTGGCGCGCGGCGCGTACCTCAGCTTCAGCGGGATCGTCACGTTCCCGTCGGCGACCGAGGTGCACCACGCCGCACGTCAATGCCCCGAGGACCGGCTGCTGGCCGAGACCGACCGCCCGTACCTCGCGCCGGTCCCCCACCGCGGCACGGCCAACCGGCCGGCCTACGTCACGCACGTCGTCGAGCGTCTGGCGAGCCTGCGCGACAGCACACCCGATGCGCTGTGGCCGGCCATCGTGGCCAACGCGTGCCGGGCCTTCCCCAAGCTGCAGGGATAGCCTGGCGCGCACCGGCGCATGCCGCCCGGCAGGCTCCCATGACCAACTTCGACCGCCGCCGCATCCTGCTCGCCTCGTTGCTCACCGTGACGGCACTGCTGGCCGGCGCGTGGTGGAACAGCCGGTCGGGCGCCCAGTCGTCCACCACCAAGGCGGCACCGTCGACCACCAAGTACGTCCCGCAACTGCCGATCTTCCTCGACGACGTCGGCACCGTCGCCCCGCTGTCGGGAAAGGTCGCGATCGTCGTCGGCACGCTTCCCAAAGGGCTCCGTGCCGTCACCCAGGCCACCTACCGGCACCTCGGCTCCGGGTCGTGCATGTCCAACCTGGCGCCCGCCGGGACCAAGGTCCGAGTCACGGCGATCGACAACGGTCAGGCCAAGACCTGCACCGTGCTGAGCGGACCGATCACCGACAAGAACATCGGGATCGTGCTCGACACCCGCGACTTCGCCGCGATCGCCGACCTCGCCGACAGCCCGATCCACGTCCGCCTCACCTGGTGATGGTCCACACCCGCCGCGAGATCGGACAGCTGCTCGAGCGGCACGGGCGATCGCCCCGGCGATCGCTCGGGCAGAACTTCGTCGCCGACCCCAACACGGTGCGCCGCATCGCTCGACTGGCCGCCGTCGGCCCCGGTGACGACGTGGTCGAGATCGGTCCAGGTCTCGGGTCGCTGACCCTGGCCCTTGCCGAGACGGGCGCCACGGTGACCGCTGTCGAGGTCGACGCCGGCATGTTGCCGGCCCTCGCCGAGGCGACGGCCGGGACCGATGTACGCGTGGTCCACGCCGACGCGATGTCCGCCGTGTGGGACGACCTGATCGACCCGGCGCGGCGCTGGACGTTGGTCGCCAACCTGCCGTACAACATCGCCACCCCGCTGCTGTGCGACCTGCTCGACACGGTCCCGCAGATCGTGCGGATGTTCGTGATGGTCCAACGCGAGGTCGGCGAGCGCCTGGCTGCCCGGCCGGGCTCGCGGATGTACGGCGCCGTCAGCGTGAAGGTCGGGTACTGGGCCACCGCACGCATCGCCGGCCTCGTACCGCCCACCGTGTTCGTCCCCCAGCCGAAGGTCGACTCGGCGCTGGTCGAGATCACCCGGCGCGACCAGCCGGCCACCACCGCACCCGCGGCCGACGTGTTCGAGCTGGTCCGGGTGGCGTTCGGTCAACGGCGCAAGATGCTGCGCGGGTCGCTTCGCGGGCTGGTCGACGACGCGGTGTTCGCCGCCGCCGGCGTGGCCGGGACGCAGCGCCCCGAAGAGCTCGACGTCGCGGCATGGGGCCGGCTCGCCGAACAGTGGCGCGCCGCCGGGGTGCACGCCGATGCGATGAACGCCGACGAGGGCTCCGGATGAACGGCGCCCTGCCGGCCGTGGTGTTCGCGCCGGCCAAGCTGACCCGCACCCTGCGGCTCACCGGTGTGCGCGACGACGGCTACCACCTGATCGACGCCGAGATGGTCTCGTTGCAGTGGGGCGACGAGGTGCGCTTCAGCGCAGGCTCTGGGCTCACGGTCGACGGACCGTTCGCCGCGGGCGTCCCGACGGACGAGCGCAATCTCGTGAACCGGGCCCTGCGGTCCTGCGCCGCGTCGGTCGCGGTGCATCTGGTCAAGCACGTGCCCCACGGCGGCGGGCTGGGCGGGGGCTCGTCGGACGCCGCTGCCGTGCTGCGCTGGGCGGGCGTCACCGACGTCGACACCGCGGCGGCCC
>CAZMHG010000365.1:0-3750 GCA_964565975.1 uncultured Ilumatobacteraceae bacterium
CGGTACCCATAGCACACACACACACACACGTGTCAAGCGGCGTGCGTTCGAAAGTGTCGGCGAGCGAAATCGTGGCCGGGTGAGCGCCCGATGGTATGCGACCGTGGCAGAATTGGCGGGTGCTCCAGACCCGTCAACGGCGGTGGACGGCTTGGCTTGTTCTGGCTGGTGTGCTTGCGCTGGCCGCGGCTGCGTGGGTGGTGGGATCGCGCGTGCGGTCGGCGGATCAGGCGGCGTCGGAGGCTGCGGCGCCGCCGCGTTCGGTGGTGACGGTGGCGGTGGAGGAGCGGGTGTTGTCGTCGACGGTGGTGACCCGTGGCTCGGTGATGCCGTCGGTGTCGTCGGTTGTGAGCGGTCCGACAACGACGGGTGGTGTCGTCGGCGCGGTCACTGGGGTGTTCGTCAAGGTCGGTGATCAGGTCGCGGAGGGTGCCCGGGTGGTGGAGGTTGCCGGCCGGCCGGTGTTCGTGTTGCAGGGTGAGGTGCCGGTCTACCGGTCGATGCGGCCAGGGATGGTTGGTGCCGACATACGCGAGCTGCAGGCGGCGCTGACCCGCACCGGCTGTGCGGCGGGTTCGTCGGGGGTGTTCGACGAGGCGACCAAGTCGTGCGTCCAAGCGCTGTACGAGTCGCTCGGCTATCAGGTGATCCGTTCGGCGGACAATGAGGCGACGTTGCTGGTCGAGGCCGAGGCGACGGTCAGCGATGCGCAAGATGCGCTGGCCAACGCCAAGGACACGTTGGCGAAGAAGCAGGCCGGGCCCACTGCTGCCGATCGTTTGGCGGCCAGCCAGGCGTTGGAGGCCGCCAACCGCGACCTGGTCACCAAGCAGGCAGCCGTGCAGAAGGCGGGCGGAGCATCGGTCGACAAGGTCGACGCGGCGATCGCCGCGCTGAACGGCGTCCTGGTCAAGTCGGCCACCGACGTCGCGGCGCGGAGCGCGGCGATGACCGGGTTGCAGACGGCGCTGGCCGATGTGACGCCGGGTGGGCAGACCGCACAGTACGAGTACCTGGCGGCCAAGGAGGCGGTCGACAAGGCCAAGGCCGCGTTCGACGCGATGAACGGCCCGCCGGACGTGATCGTCGAGCAACGTGCGGTCGATCAGGCCGCGGCCCGGTTGGATCGGGCGAAGGAGGCGTACGCCACAGCGCAGGCGTCGGCCGGGCCGACGGTCCCGTTCGGTGAGGTCGTGTTCGTACCGAAGACCCCGGCGCGGGTCGACTCGCTGTCGGCCGTCGTCGGCGCCGTGGTGGGTGCCGGAAGCTCGGGCGACCAGTCCGGCAACGCCAGCAGCGGCGCGAGCGCGAGCCGCGGCTTGATGGTCCTTTCGTCGTCCGGGTTGGAGGTGCGCTTGACGATCCAGCCGGGTGACGTCGGCCTGCTTCGTGCGGGTATGCCCGTCGAACTGCTGGATGAGGCCGCTGGGGTGCGCTTGCCGGCGACGTTGACGTCGGTCGCGGCGACACCGAGCGCCGACCCGAGCGGTGGGGTGGGCGGCACGTACGCCGCAGTCGCCAATGGCGTCCAACCGCTGCCGGACGACTGGTCGGGCAAGGATGTGCGGGTGACGATCACCGCTGCCTCGACGTCGGGCAAGGTGCTGGTGGTCCCCCTCGCCGCGGTCACCTCGGCGTCGGACGGATCGACCCGCGTCCAGGTCCAACAGGCCGACGGCACCCTGCGCCTCGTGCCGGTCGATGTCGGCGTGTCCGCCGACGGGTTTCTGGAAGTTCGCCCGGTTGGCGACGCCACGCTGACGGCCGGTGACCGGGTGGTGGTCAGCTCATGAACCGGCGCACCGGCCGGCGATGGGTCGTCGCCGCGTCGTGCGCGATCGCCACCCTGGGCGCGGCCGGGTTCGTCTCCGCGGCTCGCCCGGCACGTGGTGGGGCCACGCAACCGCGCCGCAGCGCGGCCACGACGCCGGGCACAACGATCTCGTCGAGCTCGCCGTCGGCGGTGTCGTTGGCCGACCCGGACGTGTTGCGCCAGGCGAAGATCGGGCTGCTGACCTACTTGGCCGGCAACGTCGACCGGCCCGACAAGATCACCGGCGGGTGCGTGGTGTTTCCCGACGAACAGCGGGTCGCCTTCCTCGACTACGTCCATCTGCTGCCTTCGACCCGGGCCTACACCCCAACTGTCGCCTGGACCACAGGTATGGGTGCCGGCATCGTCGGCCTGCGCTGCGCGCAGGATGCGGCCGCCGCGGCGCGCCCGTTCGGGGCGTCGGCGTTCGCCCTTGATGTCGCGGTGCTCGACGGGCAGGCGAGCTTCGCCCAGTACGCAGTCGGGGTGGGCGGCGCGAATGTGACGATCAGGCCGGTCGACACCATTCCGGGTGCCCAGCTCGCCGTGTCGTGCGACAAGCCGCACAAGGCGTGTGCCGCGGCGATCGGCCTCGCCGGGCTGGCGATCAGCGTCCATCTCGACCACCTCCCGCCGGCGACCAGCGCCGACACGGTCAGCGGCGTCGCCATCGCCCTGTTGCCGGACGTGGTCGCCCGGCTCGTCGCCCTGCCCGGGCCATGACCCAGTCCGCCACCGATCGCCGGTCGCGGTTGGCGTGGTCCGACGTCGCCCGCGAGGCCGGCGCGTCGATCACCCGGCGGATCGGGCGTTCGGTGCTCACCGCGCTCGGCACCGTGGTTGGTGTCGGCACGTTCGTGGCAACCACCGGGCTGGCCTCCACGGCCCGCGCCCAGGTCGGAGCCAGCTTCGACCGGTTGAAGGCCACCGAGGTGCGCGTCAAGGACGCCAACCCGGACGGCACCGACGTGTTCCCCGACAACGTCGACGACCTCGTCGGCCAACTGAACGGGGTGAACGCCGGCGGGGTGATGTGGACCCTGCAGGACAGCAAACTCGATGTGCGCGCCACCGCGACACCCAGCCGGACACCGTCGAACATCCCCGTCATCGCAGCCAGCCCCGGCGCGTTGCGCGCCAGCCGGCCGACGATGAAGACGGGCGTGCTGATCGATGCATTCCACAACCGGCGTGCCGAACGTGTCGCCGTGGTCGGCCGGGCCGCCGCCGATCAGCTCGGCCTGACACGCACCGACATCAGCCCGGCGGTGTTCATCGGCAACACGGCGTACACCGTGATCGGGATCATCGACGACGTCGCCCGCAGCCCCGACCTACTGCTGTCGGTCGTCATCCCGGCCAACACCGCCACCAAGCTGCTGCCCACCACGTCCGCCGAGTACGGGCTGCTGGTCGACGTCCAACCCGGCGCCGCCGAGGTGGTCGGCTCGCAGATCGCCGCCACGGTCCGACCCAACGGACCCGATCGGCTGCAAGTGCTCGTGCCACCCGACCCGAAGACCCTGCGACGCAACGTCGAAGGCGACATCACCAGCCTGCTCTACGGACTCGCCGGGCTGGCCCTGCTCGTCGGCGCGATCGGGATCGCCAACACCATCCTCGTCGCCGTGCTCGAACGGCGCAACGAGATCGGTGTCCGCCGTGCCCTTGGCGCCCGGCGGCGGCACATCGCCGAGCAGTTCCTCGCCGAGTCCTCGACGCTCGGCCTGCTCGGCGGGATCACCGGCACCGCGATCGGGATCATCGCCGTCGCTGCCGTGTCGGCGGCCCGGCAATGGACCACCACGATCGAACCGCGTTTCGTGATCCTCGCCCCGATCATCGGCGCCGTCACCGGACTACTCGCCGGCCTGCACCCCGCATGGCGCGCCTCGCGCATCACCCCCGCCGACGCCCTACGCACCCAATGACCACCA
>CAZMHG010000366.1:0-3145 GCA_964565975.1 uncultured Ilumatobacteraceae bacterium
AGCGACGAGCCGAACCAGGTGATCCGCGACCACTTCTGCCAGGTCGGCGACTACGGCCAGGCCCAGCTGTACCACCGCTGCCGGTAGCGCCGGTTCAGGCGCACCCGGGTGAGGCGACCGCGGCGCGGATGGCGTCGATCGTCTTGCTGTTGAGCGCCAGCTGGGCGCGCAGGTCGGCGACGGCGTCCTCGGACAGCACCCAGCCGAGCGGTGCGTTCGATCCGGGGTGGGCCGCCGTCGACACGCGGAACCAGTTGGGCGCGCCGGCCGTGGTGGTGAACGAGTCGATCGACGCCTGGCGCGCCGCCTTCTCCACGCCGTTGGCCACGCCCAGTTCGGCAGAGACGGGGGCGAGCACCTGGTTGAGCGCGGCGTTGCCGCTGGCGTGGACCTCGCCGCTGGAGTAGCCGTTGTCGATCTGGACGAACACCTTGCGCACGCACGCGCCGGTGGCGGACATCGCCGCGCTCACGGACGGGAGCAGGTCGATGATCGTCGAGGCACCGGAGTTCTCGCGGTACCCGCCGTCGACCACGTCGATCGTCGAGCCGCCGATGATCGCGCTGGACAGCCGCCCGGCGGGCGTGATCAGCGGGAACCGCGCCGAGAGCAACGCGGCCGTGGCGTAAGAGATGTCGCATGCGCCAGGGCACAGCTGGTTGGCGGCGTCGATCGTGGTGTTGGCCAGGTTCGGAAAGGTGGCCGAGGCGTCGGGCAGGCTGCGATCGCACAGCTCGGCGTTGATCCGTTGCTGGGTGCGGATCGCCGAGACCAGCACGCGGCACCCGTCGGCGACGTTCATCCCGTTGAGCAGCAGGAACGGCTGGTTGCCGGTGCCCTGGCCGGCGAAGAAGCCACTGCGGATGATCGAGCTCGGCGAGGCCGCGGCCTCCCACGAATGCTCCAACGCCTCGGCCCGGTCGCGGCCGCTCGGCGGGCGGAGCAGCGCGTTGATCGCGTCGTGGAACAGATACGTGCCGAGCGTCGGCGCAAGGAAGTCGGCACCGAGGGCGTGGTCGACCCAGTTCGAGCCCAGCGCGGACACCGCGGCGCCGCCCGACCACTGCGCGCCGACCGCAGCGACGTAGGACATCAGCCCGACGCTGCCGCCCGACACGCCGGACAGGGCGAACAGCGCGCGGCGACGCGCCTGGACCACCTCCGGCGCTGCTTGCCGGGCGCACGGGTCGTCGCCGACCGACTCGAACTCCACCGTGCAGGTCAACACGAGCGCGGTCCAGTACGCGGAGCGGATCCCGCCGCCCGACGCGGCGACGAACACCGCGGTGCGCGGCGTGCCCGACGGAGCGCCGGCGGCGTCGGCGGCCCGCCAGCGCAGCACGGCGTGTTCCGGGTCGAGCAGCAGCGGGCGCGCCGAGGTGGTGACGGCCTGCTGGCGCACGTTGTAGTACGAGGTGTTGTTGACGCTGGCGGCGACGACGGCCCACAACACGAGCATGCCGACGACCGGCGAGTGGTCGCCCTTGAACCCGATCCCGCGCAGCACGCTGGCGACGGCGATCCGGTCGGCGCCCGGCAGCCGGCTGTTGGCGATGACACGCGTGAGGTGCGTGGCCACCGACCCGATCAGGCAGAACGCCGCGAGGAAGATCGCCACCAGGGTCATCGACCCGAGCCGCGGCGCCACGTGCCGCGACGTCGACTCGACCTTCAGCAACCCGGCGAGCAACAGCACCGCGGCGACGGCGGCGAACAGCACGCTGATGCGCAGTCCGTTGGAGCGCCAGCGCGCCGCGTTGACCAGCAACGGGCGGGCGAGCAGCACGAGTGGTCCGGCGAGCAGCGCGAGGGCGACGCCGACGGCCATCCGGGCGATCAGGTTGCTGCGCGGTTCGGTGAGCAGCGCCAGGTCGGCGGCGGTGGCCGAGATCGTGGCCAACCCGAAGCCGCCGGCGACCACGCCGAGCAGGCAGACGCCGATGCGCGCTGCCGGTTCGCCGTCGGCGCGCACGGCGGTGCCCTGCGCGTGCATCGGCGTCGCGGACCTCCAGGCGAACCAGTCGAGGATCATCGACACGACACCCATCGCGACGACGGCCAGCCCGAACCTAAACAGTCCGGCGAAGTCGAGGACCTTGCCGACTGCGCCCATCGCCGCGCCCTCGAGCGCGACGACGGCGCCAGGGAACAACGCGCCCCACACGTTGGACGGCGGGGCCGAGACCTTGAGCGGGGCGACGGACTTCAGCAGTCCCGCCGCGGTCAGCGCCAGCGCCAGACCGAACAGCACCAGGACGACCACCGTGGAGGTCCACTGCAGCTTGGACAGCCGGCGGATCGCGTCACGCCCCTGGTCCAGGTTGGCGACGGTGACGAACACGCCGGCGGCGACGATCTGGACCCACAGGGTGCGGCCATGGACGAACACGTATCGCCCGGCGGAGACGATCGTCTGCACGACGATGGGGATCGCCAGCACCAGTGGCGCGGCGACGAATGCCCACTTCGCCCACCCGAGCCACGACAGCACGCCCCAGCGAATCGACACCCGGCCGGTGGCGTCGAGCTGGCGTGCCCACTCGCCGAGGCGTGCCCGCAGGACCAGGTTCTCGGCGATGTCGCAGGCCAGCGCGGCGCCGACGAGGCCGACCACCCACGCGCGCAGCCGTCGGCGCGTGGGCGAGTGGATCAGCCGGCGGATCTGGAACAGCATCGGGTTGGCGGCGCGCTGGACACTGGCGTTGGCCAGGTAGGCGAGGGTGAGGATCAGCGCCAGCGCGTAGGCCGGGGCGAACAGCAGGGTGTCGACGGCGAACCAGGTCTGGGCGACGGAGAACGTGCTGCGCACACGGTTCGTCGGCAGGTAGGTGCCCGGCGCCACGGCCCGCGAGATGCACGCGGTGACGGCGGTGGTGTTGGCGTCGGTCGACGAGGTCTGGGTCTGGCGGGTGTACAGGTGCCAGCCGGTGACGATCTGGGTGACGCTGGCCGACGATGCCTGGCCGAGGCCGCGCTGCAGGTCGCCCGGCGACCCGGCGACGCACACGGCCACGCCGGATTCGCGCACCGCCCCACCCACGCCCTGCAGCCACGACGCGCCCGCGGCGAGGGCCATGAAGACGACGCACAGTGCGACGCGCAGGCGGCGGCGCGTGCGCCCGTCGAGCACCGTCAGGTTGCGACT
>CAZMHG010000366.1:3155-3750 GCA_964565975.1 uncultured Ilumatobacteraceae bacterium
GGCGTCCCCGCGACGATAGAGCGCGCCGCGCGCCGCCTCGTACGACAGATCATCGCCGCCGGCCGCCGTCACGACGCCGGCACGACGCGGGCGCGCGGATGCCGGCGCGGCGCCGGAAGCCGGAGGCGGTCAGTAGCGTTCTGCGGTCATGGACGGCCTGCTCGCACCCGCGCCGCTCGGCGCGTTCGCCGAGCGGCTGCTGGCCGCCGACCTGCCGGCACTGCCCGCACCACGACGGCGCGAGACCGTCGAGTTCGTCGCCCATCGCGTGGCGACACTCCCCAGCTTCACCCGGTTCGGGGTCCGCGTCCTCGACCGGGTCTTCGGTGTCCTGGTCGGGCTCCCCGCCGGTTTCGCGGTGTGCACCGCACTCGCCCGGCTGCCGTTGCCGTTCGTCGCCGAATTCCCGCGGTTGATCCGCTCGCTCGGCTTCACCTACGTCTGGGAGCGCTGGCCGGACACCACGCCCGACGGCGCGCCAGGCAGCACCACGCCCGACGGCGCGCCAGGCAGCACCACGCCCGACGGCGCGCCAGGCAGCACCACGCCCGACGGCGCGCCAGGCAGCACCACGCCCGACGGCGCGCCAGGCAGC
>CAZMHG010000367.1:0-3733 GCA_964565975.1 uncultured Ilumatobacteraceae bacterium
AGCCGGCCCTGGCTGATCTCCGGCTGGTACGGCGTGTACGCGGTGTACCACGCCGGGTTCTCCAGCACGTTGCGCTGGATCACCGGCGGCGTGCGCGTGCCGTAGTAGCCCTGGCCGATCAGCGATGTCCGCCGGACGGTCTGCCCGGCAAGGCCACGCAGTTCGGCGAGCACGTCGTCGGGGCCACGCGGCCCGGGCAGGTCGAGCGCACCGTCCAGCCGGATCGTGGCCGGCACGGTGTCGGCGAGGAGCGCCTCCAGCGTCGGGGCGCCGACCACGGCGAGCATCCGTTGCTCATCGGACGCGTCGATGCCGATGTGGCGGTCGACGAAGTCGGGGGAGTCGTCGAGGTGGGGGAGCAGGGGCATGTCGGCACCTCCGGTGTCGGGCGCGTCTAGTCGGTACGTCCCCCGCTGTCATGGTGCCTGAGAGCTTCGCCGGCGAACCGGCTTTCCCCGTCGGCGAACCGCGCGTGCGGTTGCTTTCCAGCGTTGCCGACCACCACGGTCCGTTGGCCTGAGAGATTCCGGGGAGTTGCTCCTTCGGCGTGCCCCGCACTGGCGGTGCGGTCACTCTCCCGTGGCGGCGTGTCGGCGAACAGAGCCTAGTGCCGTGCGGCGGTGTTGGTCTGGTGGACGATGCCTCGGTCGCCGCAGGCCTCGGACGGTTCAGCCAGGCACCGCCGGCACCCCGGCAGGCGGCACGCAGATTGATTTCGTCATGACGAAACGTGCCGTGAAGGCTCGGCCGCGGTGGACTCGCGCGCCGTCGGCCCCGTCAGGGGATGTACCGCTTGACCGTGACGATCTTGGTATCGGCGGGCATCTTGGCGTACTTGACCACGTCGCCGGTGCGCGGGGCGTGGATGATCTGCTTGGAGTTGACGGCGATGGACACGTGGCCGATCGGCGCCAAACCGTGCGAGGACATCGTGAACACCAGGTCGCCGGGGGCGATCGCGCCGGTCTGCCAGTTCACCGCCGTACCGTACTGCGACTGCAGCAGGCTCTGGTGTGGCAGGTAGATCCCCACGGTCTCGTAGGCGGCCATGCTCAGCCCCGAGCAGTCGTAGGTGTCTGGCCCAGCGGTGAAGTAGCTGTACGGCTTGCCGAGCTGGGCTCGCACAAAGCCCATCAGCCGGGTCAACGCTGCGGAGCGTGAGCCCATCTTGATCGCCCTGATCGGGTTTGGCCGGGGGTTGCTGGCGCCGACAGGCAGGCGGAGCGCCCGCCCCGGGGAAAGCAACACCTGCGTGGGCAGTCCATTGAGCTTGCGCAGCGTCGCCAGCGCGACGTGGGCCCGGGCAGCGATGCCCGGCAACGTCTCGCCCTTGTGGACCACGTACGTCTTCACCTTGCCGGTCACGACCGGGGTGCGCGGCGTGGTCGGACGGGCCGGGACCACGCGGCTCGTCGGCCGCGCCTTGGGCAGGTGGGAGCCGGCCGGCAGGCGAAGCAGCTGGCCGGGCACGATCAGCGCCGTCTCCTTGAGGTGGTTGAGCGCCAGCAGGGCGGCAAGCTTGCAGCCCGTCCTGGTGGCGATCATGCTCAGCGAGTCGCCGGAGACGATGCGATAGACGAGGATCTTCGGCTTGGCGGCAGGGGTCCGCTTGACCGGCTTGGTCACGGCCTTGATCGGCACCTGCTTCTTCAACAGCAGCGGGCTCAGCTGACCGACCGGAAGCACGGCGCCGTACGGCAGCAGCAGTCGCATCCCGACGAACACCCGGCTCGAGCGCAGCCGGTTCAGGCGCACCACCTCGCGGGCCAGCGAGTGGGTCCGGCGGATGATCGCCGCCAAGGTGTCCTTGCGGCGCACGACGTAGATCGGACGCGGTCCGGCAACGGCGCCGGTTGGTAGGCGCAGCCGCTGCCCGGGCCAGATCAGCCGGGTCTTCAGATGGTTGGCCCGGATGATCGCCGTCGAGGTGGTGTGCGTCGACTTGGCCACGAGCGAGAGCCATTCGCCGGGCTGGACCGTGTGGACGAGCACCCGCTTGGCTCGTGGGGCCGCCGACACCTGCGGTGCGTGGAGCACCGCACCCGCGCCGAGCACCAGGATCAGCACGCACGCCGCGCGCCGTGTCCATGCAAACTTCAACATGAGGATGAGTCCCTTCACACGTGAAGTACAACTTGAGACTCGACGATAGAAATAGGTCATCCTCTACGGAAGACTTACAAATTTGTAATTCGACCGCACAAGCGCACAAGCAAGGACTGATCGCGCGAGCCCGGAGCGTTACAGTTTCGAAACCGAAACCGCGAGCAACGTCTGCCTGCTGGGCCGATGCGTGCGCCGGGCGAAACGGGATCGAAACCAATCGAACGAAATACCACCCACAGTGGTATCCGCCCAGCGCCTCGTCGGGCAGCGTTGCGTGAAGCACGCTGGGGGAACGGCACGGTTCCCCCAACGGCCTGCCGGCCAGGTCGAACCACGACGTCAACGTGTTCGACGCGCCGTCCGCCCCGCGCCGCTGAGCAGGGGCGATGCACGAACCCTGGACACCAAGCACCGAGTGCCGGCGCTGCGGGCGAGCGGTGTCGTCTACTTACATGACATAACGATGATTATGGGCGGTCCGTCGAGGACGGATCCGAGCACGTCAGGCGGGTGGCCGCACGACGCGTGCGGCGAGAAACCGGGCCGTGAACACCGTCAGACCCGGCCGCCGTCGCCTCAGCCGGCGCCGATGCGCCGCGCGGCAAGCGGCTTGGCGGCGTCCAACAGCCAGCGCAGCGCGCCGACGGCCTCGGCTAGTTCCAGCCCGTCGGCGATGTCCCGCTCGGTGTCGGCGACCGCACAGGCGAGCACGTACAAGTCGTCGTGGAGCTCGTCCAGCGCGGTGCGGGCGACGACGAGCTGGTCGTCGCTCAGGGCCAACTCGGCGGCACGCTGCCGGGCCACCCAGTCCCATTGGCGGCATCGCTGCGAGCAGAACAGCCGTGGACGGCCACGCCCGGACCGTTCGGGCAGCGCGTGGCGGCACCACCCGCAACGCCGCTGCTCGCCCTGCGCATTGGCCGGTGCATTCTCCATCGCGGCGGTCGCCACGTCGACCTGCGGTACATCGCCAGAAATCGTCATGACGATATTCTCCTCGTTCCGGCAACACGAATCGCGGATGCACCGATGGACGACGTGATCCTGGCTACGTCGTCTTGGTTACGTTGTCGTCGGTGACGGACTTCGAGGTCTACGTCCGCCCCGGCGCACGCCGCACGGTGGTCGAGGGATGGTACGACGACTTGCCCGTCGTCCGCGTTGCCGCACCGCCCGCAGACGGTGCGGCCAACCTGGCCGTCGTCGACGCCGTGGCCGCGCACCTCGGCACGCGCCGGTCGTGCGTGACGATCGCCAAGGGTTCGAGCAGCCGGCGCAAGTTGCTCCGCCTGACCGACGAGCGCCCCGAGGTGGTGGCGCGATTGGTGTCCTGGCTCGCGACTGCCCCGCTCCCCCACGATCCCTGACGGCCCATCCGGTCGCCGCCGGCCCGGCCACCGAGCTGGCTATCTGCTTACGGGTCGGTCATCGCGCCAGTTCGCTGCCACGCCGCCTCGATCCGGTCGAGGCGCTCGGTGGCTACCGCGCGCAGCCGATCGGCCAGTTTGGCGACGATCAGGTTGAACAACGCCAGCGTCCCGACGTGACTGTCGAACGGACCGCCGCTGCCGGCGACGACGACCATCGTCCGTGTCGCCGCCGCGGCGAGCGGCGACAGGATCCGATC
>CAZMHG010000368.1:0-3732 GCA_964565975.1 uncultured Ilumatobacteraceae bacterium
CGACATCACCGACGTCGACGAGGAACGGCCGGTCGCTGTCGGGCCGGTAGATGCGCGTCGGGCTGCGACCGATGGCGTACCAGCCGGTCGACATCGCGACGGGGATCACCAGGCACTGCTGACCGGCGAGGATCACGCTGCCGGCCGGAACGGGCGGTCCGGGTGTGGAGCGCCGGGGGTGTTGGATCGGCTCGGGTGTGCCGAACAGGTAGGCGAAGCCGGGGGCGAAGCCGTACATCCCCACGGTGAACGTGGTGCCCAGGTGGGCGGCGATCACGTCTGCCGGCGCGAGCCCGCAGCCGGCGGCGAACTCGGCCAGATCCGGCGCGGCGTCGCCGTCGTAGCAGACGTCGACGACGTGGCGCCGCGGGCTGGACGTCACGCCGGGGGCGGCGAGCGCGGCCATGACGCTCGCGCCGATCGCGGCGTGGTCGGTGACCAACGGGTCGAAGTCGACCAGCAGGCTGGTCATCGCCGGCACGACCTCGGTCATCCCGGCCGGCGCGGCGGCCAGCAGGGCGTCGCCCAGGGCGCGGATCCGGGCATGGAGTGCCGAGCTGATCTCGCCGCCGAACCCGACGAGGACTGCGTGGTCGGCGACCGGGGCGATCGTCGGCCGGTTCACCTGCCGAGGAACGACGTCGGCGGGAGCCCCGCGGCCACCAGGCCGGTACGAATCTGGCGGGCCATCTCCACCGCGCCAGGGCTGTCACCGTGGACGCAGATGGAGTGCGCGTCGAGCTCGATCGGCGCGCCGCCGACGACGGGCATCCGGCCGTGCTCGATGAAGTCGAGCAGACGTCGGGTGGCCACGTCGGGATCGTGGATCATCGCCCCTGGCTGACCGCGCGGGACCAGGAGGCCGTCGGGTCGGTAGCCGCGGTCGGCGAAGATCTCGGAGTAGACCGCCACGCCCGCGGCGCGCGCCGCGTGCTCCAGGCAGGTGCCGGAGATCGCCAGGATCGCGAGTGACGGGAACGCGGCGCGGACCGCGTCGACGACGCCCACGGCGACGGCGTCGTCGGCCGCGGCGACATTGCCGAGTGCACCGTGCGGCTTGACGTAGCGCACCTCGGTCCCCGCGGCGCGGGCGATCCCGACGAGCGCACCGACCTGGGCGATGACGGCATGACCGATCTCGGTTGGGGACATCGGGATGACGCGCCGGCCGAAGCCTGCGCGATCCGGGTAGGAGGGGTGCGCACCGACGACGACCCCGTTCGCCGCGGCCACGGTGCACGTCGCGTACATCGTCTCGGGGTCGCCGGCGTGCCCGCCGCAGGCGACGTTGGCGCTGGAGACGAGCGCCAGCGTCGCCTCGTCGTCACCCATCGTCCGTGGGCCGAACCCCTCGCCGAGGTCGGCGTTCAGGTCGATCGTGCGCACCTCGTGTCCCTCCCGGATCTTCGATGGACGATCGCCCCGATCGTCGTCCGCCCGTTGCCGGAGAACCCGGTGGCGAGGGTGACGAGGATGCCGAGGCGGTCGTGCGGGCCGATGACTGCATTGTGGCCGAAACGGTGGACCTCGCCGTGCCGCGCGGATCAGCGTCATCGGGCGCACGATGACGCCGGCGAACATTGCGAACCTGTTACGTTCACGTCGGTGGTCACGGCGGCCACCGACTGGCCAGGAGGTTGCCATGACCGATTGGGCTGCGGACGTCAAGAAGTACGCGCCACACGCTGACGACAAGGCGATCGCCGGCATCGTCCGACACTGCGGGATCGCGCTGCGCAAGGTGGACTCGTCGTTGGTCTCGTTCAGCGACAAGAAGGAGACCGATCGGGTGAAGGCAGGGTTCCTCACCAAGAAGCTGGCGATCGCCGACGACGGCGCCAAGGACGCCGCGTTGGCCAAGGTCGGTGCGACGCTGGACGGCGTGAGCCGCAAGAACCGCGTCACGGTGTACTACCTGCTCGCCGAGCACTTCGACAAGCTCGACCTGTTCCGCTGACGGCCTCGCCGTGCCGCGTCGGCACGGCGTCGCCGGCCAACCGAGCGGCCCGGTGCGGTTTGTCGCGGCCGAACGTCGGCGTCATCGCGCTGGCGCGATGTTCGTGCCTAGGGTGACTCGGTGAGCGCGGCGCTGGAGGTCCTCCAACGGGTCTTCGGCTACCCGGCCTTCCGTGGGCGCCAGGAGGACATCGTCGAGCACGTCGTCGCCGGCGGAGACGCCGTCGTGCTGATGCCCACCGGCGGCGGCAAGTCGCTGTGCTATCAGATCCCGTCCCTGGTGCGCGACGGCACCGGAGTCGTCGTCTCGCCGCTCATCGCGCTGATGCAGGACCAGGTGGTCGCGCTGCAAGCGCTGGGGATCCGCGCCGGCTTCCTCAACTCGACGCAGTCCGCCGACCAGCGCCGGGACACCGAGCGGCGACTGCTCGCCGGCGAACTGGATCTGGTCTACCTGGCGCCGGAACGTCTGCGGATCGAGAGCACGCTGGCGCTGCTCGACCGCTGCCGGATCGCGCTGTTCGCGATCGACGAGGCCCACTGCGTGGCGCACTGGGGCCACGACTTCCGCCCGGACTACCTCGGCCTGTCCGTGCTCCACGAGCGGTGGCCGCAGGTACCCAGGATCGCGCTCACGGCGACCGCCACGCCCGCGACGCGAGCCGAGATCGTCGAGCGGCTCGACCTCGGCCAGGCGCTGCAGTCCGTCGCCAGCTTCGATCGACCGAACATCCGCTACCGGATCGTGCCGAAGGACAATCCTCGCCGGCAGTTGCTCGAGCTGTTGCGCGCCGAGCACGCCGGCGACGCGGGGATCGTCTACTGCCTGTCACGCGCCTCGGTCGAGCAGACCGCCGAGTTCCTCACCGCCAACGGCGTCCCGGCCGTGCCCTACCACGCCGGGCTGGATCATGCGACGCGGGCCGCCAACCAGGCGCGCTTCCTGCGCGAGGACGGGCTCGTCGTGGTGGCCACGATCGCATTCGGCATGGGCATCGACAAGCCCGACGTCCGCTTCGTCGCCCACCTGGACCTGCCGAAGTCGGTCGAGGGCTACTACCAGGAGACCGGCCGCGCCGGGCGTGACGGGCTGGCGGCGACCGCATGGCTGGCGTACGGCCTGGCCGACGTCGTCCAGCTGCGCAACCTGATCGCCTCGTCCGAGGGCGACGCCGCCCACCGGCGGCGCATGTCCGCGCACCTCGACGCGATGCTCGCGTTGTGCGAGACCGCCGAGTGCCGGCGGGTCCAGCTGCTGCGCTACTTCGGCGAGGACAGCGAGGCCTGCGGCAACTGCGACACGTGCCTGGCGCCGCCCGAGACGTGGGACGGCTCGGTGGCCGCCCAGAAGGTGCTCTCGACCGTGTCCCGGTTGCAGCGCGAACGGAACCAGCGCTTTGGCACCGGGCAGATCATCGACATCCTGGTCGGTCGGCACACGGATCGTGTCGCCCAGTTCCGCCACGACCAGCTGAGCGTGTTCGGGGTCGGCGCCGAGCTCGGCGATGCGGAGTGGCGCGGGGTCATCCGCCAGCTCCTCGCGCTCGGTGTCCTCGGTGTCGAGGGCCAGTACGGCACCCTGCTGCTGACCGAGGCGAGCGCCGGCGTGCTTGCCGGGCATCACCCGATCACCCTGCGCCGCGAGGCGGCCCGCCGGCCACGCACCCGACGCCGTGGCACCACCGCCGACGCCACACGCCTGACCGACGGCTCGCCCGAAGCAGCGGCGTTCGAGCAGTTGCGCACCTGGCGCACCGCCACCGCACGGGACCAGGG
>CAZMHG010000369.1:0-3729 GCA_964565975.1 uncultured Ilumatobacteraceae bacterium
TGTCGGTCGACCTGCGCGGCCACGGCGACAGCGAGTGGTCCGGCGACGGCGACTACCGGATCCATCGCTTCGCCGGCGACATCGAGGCAGTCGCCCGCCGGTTCGACCGACCGGTGCTCGTCGGTGCGTCGCTCGGCGGGATCTCGTCGATGTGGGCGGCCTCCTCTGCCGGCGATGCCGAGCTGACCCGTGGCCTGGTCCTGGTGGACGTCGCCCCGCACATCGAGCGCGCCGGGGCGTCTCGGATCGGCGAGTTCATGATGTCGCACATGACCGACGGGTTCGCCACGCTCGACGAGGTGGCCGACGCGATCCAGGCCTACAACCCGCACCGGCCGCGACCGCAGAACCTGGCCGGGCTACGCCGCAACCTGCGCGAACGCGACGGCCGATGGTTCTGGCACTGGGACCCGGCGTTCGTCACCGGAAACTTCGGCAGCCCCGACGAGACGCGCCTGATCGACCATCGTCTGGCGTTCGACGCGACGGCGCTGGACAGCGCCGCGAGCCGCCTCACCGTGCCCACGCTGCTGGTGCGCGGCCGCGAGAGCGACCTGCTCAGCCCCGAGGGCGCGGCGGCCTTCCTTGCGCTCGTGCCGCACGCGCAGTTCGTCGACGTGGCCGGCGCCGGGCACATGGTCGCCGGCGACCGCAACGACGCGTTCAACACGGCGATCGTCGAGTTCCTCGCCGGGCTCACCCCCGGCGTGACGCCGTCGCCCGCTGCGCAGCCAGCGGGTTGAAGTACTCCCGCTGCCCGCAGATCAGGTCGTGCCGGAACGTGAACACCACGACGTAGGAGTTGGCGTACGGGTTGCCCGTCGGCAGGTGCTCGCCCTCGCCGTGGAACTCGGCCACGGCGACCGGACCGTCGTGGAACAGCCGGTCGAGGTGCAAGCGGAAGCGGAACACGGCGAGCGCACCGCGCAGGCGGGCGAGCACGGCGTCGCGGCCCTCGACACGGACCGGGGGATCGGCGTAGGGGTACTCGACGACGACGTCGGCGGTGTAGTTGGCGACCAACGCCTGCGGGTCACCGGCCGATGCGGCAGACAGCACACGCTCGACGGCCTGTCGCTGGGCGTCGCGGTCGGCCACCGGCGGAGTGTAGGCGTGACCTCGCGCCGCGGCGCTGCACGTCGCCTGCGCGACCGGCCGAGCCTGGCAGAGTGGTGCGGCCGGACGTGCCGACGCATCGGAGCGTGCCCCCGGCGAGGCAGGAGATGAACGCGCGATGGCCCACTGGTTGATGAAGTCCGAGCCCGACGTGTTCGGCTACGACGATCTCGTCCGGGTCAAGCGTGAAGGATGGGACGGCGTGCGCAACTACCAGGCACGCAACTTCATGCGCCAGATGGCCACGGGCGACCAGGTCGTGTTCTACCACTCCAACGCCACCCCGCCCGGTGTGGCCGGGATCGCCAAGGTCGTCAAGACGGCCGAGCCCGACCCCACCCAGTTCGATCCGGCGTCCAAGTACTACGACCCGTCGTCCAAGCCCGAGTCGCCGACGTGGGACTGGGTCACGGTGGCGCCGGTGAAGCCGTTGCGCTTCGTCCCGCTCGACGAGCTGCGCACCATGCCCGAGCTGGTCGACTGCCGGCTGCTCGCCCGCGGCAACCGGCTGTCGGTGATGCCGCTGACCGACGCCGAGTTCGCCGCGATCGTCACCGCGGGCCGCCGCACGGCCGGCCGTACCGCCCGGCACCGGGGCGCCGCGTCGTGACGCACCCCGATGCCGCGCCGCCCAGCGATCTGGCCGATGCCGCCCGCCGCCACCTGTGGATGCACTTCACCAACCTCGGCACGTACGCCCGGCGCGACGTGCCGGTGATCGTCCGCGGCGAGGGCTGCTACGTGTGGGACCGGTACGGCACGCGCTACCTGGACGGGTTGTCGGGGCTGTTCACCGTGCAGGTGGGGCATGGGCGGGCCGAGCTGGCCGAGGCCGCACGCAGGCAGAGCGTCGACCTCGCCTACTTCCCGGTGTGGAACTTCGCCCACGAGCCGGCGATCCGCCTTGCCGAACGCCTCGCCGCACACGCCCCTGGCGATCTGAACCGGGTGTTCTTCACGCCGAGCGGCGGCGAGGCGCTGGAGTCGGCGATCAAGCTGTCGCGCCAGTACTTCAAGCTCGTCGGGCAGCCGACGCGCACCAAGGTCATCTCCCGACATCTCGCGTACCACGGCACGTCGATGGGCGCGCTCAGCCTGACTGGGGTGCCGGCGATCAAGGCGCCGTTCGAACCGCTCCTGCCGGGCGCGGTGAAGGTCCAGACGCCGTATCGCTACCGCTGCGTCGACTGCCAGGAGCTGGACGGTTGCACGCTGCGCTGCGCCGAGGACCTGGCGCTGCGCATCGAGATGGAGGGGCCCGACACCGTGGCCGCGGTGTTCATGGAGCCGGTGCAGAACGTCGGGGGCGCGCTCGTCCCGCCGCCCGGCTACTGGAAGCGGATCCGCGAGATCTGCACGCACTACGGGGTGCTGCTGGTCAGCGACGAGGTGATCGCCGCGTTCGGCCGGTTCGGCGAGATCTTCGCCTGCAACCGCTACGGATACGTGCCCGACATGATCACCTTCGCCAAGGGTGCGACGAGCGGGTACGCCGCGCTCGGCGGGCTGATGGTCAGCGACCGTCTGGCCGAGCCGTTCCTCGCCAGCAACACCTTCCTGCACGGCCAGACCTTCGGCGCGCACCCGGTGGCCTGCGCGGTGGCCAACGCCAACCTGGACCTGTTCGCCGAGCTCGACCTGTGCCGCCGGGTGCACGATCACGAGGCGCGGCTGTCGGCGCTGCTGCACGAGTTGGCCGAGATCCCCATCGTCGGCGACGTCCGCGGCGAGGGGTACTTCTACGCGATCGAGCTGGTCGCCGAGCAGTCGACCAAGCGTGCGTTCACCGCCGCCGAAGCCGACTGGCTGCTGCGCGACTACCTGTCGCCGCGGCTGTACCAGGCCGGGCTGATCTGCCGCGCCGACGACCGCGCCGAGCCCGTGATCACCCTGTCGCCTCCCCTCGTCGCCGGCGACGAGGAGTTCGCCACCATCGCCTCCACCCTGCGCACCGTGCTCACCGACGCCGCACGCGAGTACGCCACCCGCGCCTGACGGCCCGCCGCGGGTCGCCGCGGGTCGCCGCGCAGGGTGTGTGTCGAGTGTGTAACGACCGTCACGATTGCGTACTAGGCTTGGCGCATGGGGATTCCGAGTGGCGCGACCGGGCACGTCGACACGTTCGCCAGGGACCGGCTGCCGGCCACCGCGGACCAGCCGCAGTTCTTGTGGGACGATCCGGCGCTGGCGTACCCGGACCGGCTGAACTGCGGTGCGGCGTTGCTCGACGCGCGCATCGCCGAGGGGCATGGCGATCGCCCGTGCCTGCGTGACGATGACGGCCGCGTGTGGACCTATGCCGAGACGCTCGAGTGGGCCAACCGGATCGCCAACGTGCTCACGGGGGTGCACGGGTTGGTGCCCGGCAACCGGGTGCTGACGCGTGGCCCGAACAACCCGTGGTTGGCGGCGTGCTGGCTGGCGATCCAGAAGGCCGGGCTTGTCGCCGTGGTCACGATGCCGTTGCTGCGCGCCGGCGAGTTGCGCCAGATCCTCGACAAGGCGCAGATCAACCTGGCGCTGTGCGATCAGCGGTTCCTCGACGAGTTGAGCACCGCCGCAGCGGACGGTCCGCCGGTCGTCGCCTATGGCGATGGCAGCGAGTTGGACCTC
>CAZMHG010000370.1:0-2212 GCA_964565975.1 uncultured Ilumatobacteraceae bacterium
GGCCGCACGGGTGGGGACACCCGCGTCCATCAGCGCCAGCGAGCCGGAGCACACCGAGGCCATCGACGTCGAGCCGTTCGACGACAGCACCTCGGCCACCAGGCGCAGGGTGTAGGCGAACTTGTCCTGGCCCGGCAGCACCGGCAGCAGCGCACGGGCGGCCAGCGCGCCGTGACCGATCTCGCGGCGCTTCGGCGAACCGACACGGCCGGTCTCGCCATTGGCCCACGGGGCCATGTTGTAGTGGAACAGGAAGTACTTGTTGGTCTCCGGCGTGAGCGTGTCGAGCAACTGGTTCATGCGCGGCATCGCCATCGTGCAGACGTTCATCACCTGGGTCTCGCCACGCTGGAACAGGCCCGTGCCGTGCGCCGTGGGCAGCACGCCGACCTCGCTCGACAGCGGGCGCAGATCGCGCGGCCCGCGCCCGTCGATGCGCTTGCCCTCGTCGACGATCCGCTTGCGGACGGCCTTCTTGGTGAGGCTGCGGACCGCTTCTTTGACCTCGCGCTCACGGCCTTCGAACTCGGCACCGGCGGCGCACAGCGCCTCGATCGCCCGCGATGCGGCGGCATCGGTGGCCGCGTTGCGGTCGGCCTTGAGGCTGATCGTGATCGCCTGGTTGACCGCCTCGCCGGCGACGCGCTGGGCGGCATCGAGGACCTCGGGGGCGTAGTCGGCGGCGGCGGTGTAGGCCATCGGGGTGATCGGCCCGCGCTGCGCGATCACCGAGGCGACGAGCTGGCGCTGCAGGGCAATCGAGTCCTTGATCCACACCTTGCTGGCCTCCAGGCCGCGGGCGAGTGCACCCTCGTCCACCTTCGGAGCGCCATTGTCGTAGTAGTCGAAGCTCTTCGACGTGCCACCGGCCTCGACCATCATGATTGCCACGTCGCCGTTGTCCAGCTGGCGGCCGGCGACGACGAGCTCGAAGGTGCTCGCGTCGCCCTCCTCGTAGGTCGGGTGCGCCAGCCACTCACCCTGCTGGGTGTAGGCCACACGCACGGCGCCGATCGGGCCGTCGAACGGGATGCCGGAGATCATCAGCGACGCCGATGCCGCGTTGATCGACAGCACGTCGTGCGGGTTCTTCATGTCGGCGCCGAGGATCGTGAGGACGACCTGGACCTCGTTGCGGAACCCGTCGGGGAACGCCGGACGGAGCGGGCGGTCCGTCAGCCGGCAGGTGAGGATCGCGTCCTCGGTGGGGCGACCTTCACGGCGGAAGAACGAGCCGGGGATCTTGCCCGCGGCGTAAGCCCGTTCCTCGACGTCGATCGTCAGCGGGAAGAAGTCGATGCCCGGCCGGACGTCCTTGGCGGCGTTGGCCGTGGCCAGCACCAGCGTGCCGCCGAGGCCGGCGACGACTGCGCCCTGGCTCTGCTGGGCAAGCTTGCCCGTCTCGAAGGACAGGGTCTTGTCGGTGCCCGTGAGGACACCGGCGACTCGAATGGCGTCAGCCACGAGTGCTCCTTTCGGCCCGCGCCGTACGACGGGCGGGCATTGGAGCGGAGGCCGGTTCCCAGTCGGCAGTGCCGGCGCTGCAACCCACGGAGTGACCATCGGGCTGGTGGCAGGCTGGCCACCGGACATCGGCCCATCGCGGGGAGCCTCGGCAGAGGCGACTGACAACCGATCCAGGATCCGCTCGGTTGGTTTGTCCCGGCCAGGCTATCAGCGCGTCCGTGCCGAACGCGGGAGCCCAGGCCAGCGCGATCCGGCCGCGAGTGATCCGGCCGCGAGTGATCCGGCCGCGAGTGATCCGGCCGCGAGTGGTCCGGCTGGATGAGACGGAGCGCGGCCGGGGTGGATCGGGTAGCTTGGTGCGGTCCGCCGGGGCTCACCCTCCGCCGGATGCCACCGGCCCAACGGTCGTGGCGACCTCCAGCCGGGCTACTGCCCGCGACCCCACGGAAGGCACGACGCTCATGGCGACGCAGGAAACCATCACGGACCATCAGCTCCACGGCACCGACACCGGTTCGCCGGAGGTGCAGATCGCGTTGCTCACGGCGCGCATCAATCAGCTCACCGAGCACCTCAAGCTGCACAAGAAGGATCACCACAGCCGCCGCGGTCTGCTGATGCTCGTCGGCCGCCGCCGCCGCATGCTCGACTACGTCAAGAACATCGACGTCGAGCGCTACCGCGCCATCGTCCAGCGCAACAACCTGCGCCGCTGATCGGCGCGCGCCGGCCGGCCCCTGTCGGC
>CAZMHG010000370.1:2222-3723 GCA_964565975.1 uncultured Ilumatobacteraceae bacterium
CCGGGAGCAGCCGCAACTATCTTGACCAGCCATGGTCGACCCGCCCGCTGCACAGCTGTCCGATCTCCGGGCGCGCATCGATCAGCTCGATGCCCAGCTGATCGAGATCGTCGCCGAGCGTTTGCGTGTGTGCCACGAGGTCGCTGCTCGCAAGCAGGCGGCCAACACGGCGGTCATCCAACCCGACCGGGTACGTGACGTCGTCACCACACGTCGCCGCCAGGCCATCGAGTCGGGTGTCGACCCGGACTTCGCCGAGCAGCTGTTCCGCGTGCTGCTCACCGAGACGCACCGGATCGAGGTCGCCGGCCAACGACCCGACGGAGCGCCGGACAAGACGGCCGAGCCGTCGCAGGCACGGTCCGGGCTCGACACCGTGGCCAGACGGGTCGACCACATCGTCGTCGCCGTCGAGGACGCCGGCGCGGCGGCCGCGGCGTTGGCCGAGCGCTACGGATTCCACGCCGATCCGCCACACCGTCCGCACGTCGCCACCGTGCACGCCGGCGGGGTCACCCTGGTCCTGGTGGGGCGCGCCGCGTCGGCCGCCGTCGCCCGGTACCTGGACGCCAACGGGCCAGGTGTACAGCACGTCGCCGTCGAGGTGCTCAACGCCGGCTTCGCCCGATCCTGCCTGGCCGATCTGGGGGCGACGCTCGTCACCGACGTGCTGGTCGACGACGACGGCCACGAGCAGTTCTTCGCCGCCGACGAGGCGGACGTCGGCCTGCGCCTCAGCTTCCTGTCGCGCACCGGCCATCGGGTCGGCATCGGCGCGGCGAACGCGCTGGCGTCGTTCGACGCCGGCTGACCCTGGGCCGTGCCCGACGCCCGGTGACCCCGGCCGTGCCTGACGCCCGGTGCCCCGGGCCGTGCCCGACGCCGGATGACCGGCTCGCCGCCGGCGCCGCTACGCTGCTGCCCACGGCCGCTCGCGTCGGGCACCGCTCCTACCTAGGTGCCGCGACGTAGGCCCACTGGCAACAACCCGATCCGCCCCGAATCCGAGGTTCGCTTCGTGCCGCACCGTGCCAGGCCTGTTCGTCGTCGCCGTCTCGCCCGATGGGCGACGCCGTTGCTCTGCGTCGCCGCCGTCCCTGCGGCGTGCTCGAACCAGAAGGTCACGGTGTATCGACCCGGCTCGGTGGACACCGCGCCGCCGCCGACGATCCCCGCCGACATGGCCGTGCGCCCCGGCCGGGCCTTTCCGCAGTCCAGGTGCGCAGCGAACCGCGACGCCGGGCCGGTGGTGATCCTGACGAACGCCAACCGCTCGGCGCGGGCCGGGGTCGTCGACGTCGCCCTGGCCAAGGCCCGCGGCTACTACGAGGCGTTGTGCCTGGACGTCAAGATCGAAGCGAGCTACGCGACCGAGAACTACCCGCGGGTCGCGGCCAACGAGGCGCAGTTCGCGATCGCCGGCTCGTTCAGCGAGCTGGTCGACTTCGCCGGGCGGAACAACGCCCAGCTGGTCGCCGTCGCCGTCGACGGGCGCCAGCCG
>CAZMHG010000371.1:0-3476 GCA_964565975.1 uncultured Ilumatobacteraceae bacterium
CAGCATCCACGACGTCGACATGCTCCGCATGCTCGCCGGCGACGTCCGCGGGGTCGGCGCACAGATCGCCAACCATCACGGGCACGACGGCATCGAGGACGTCGCCGCCGTCACGTTGCGCTTCGCCAGCGGCGCGCTCGGCACGCTCACAAGCGTGTGGCACGACAACCTGTCGCGCCCGAGCCTGCGGCGGATCGAGGTGTTCTGCCGTCACCGGCACGTCGTGATCGACGGCGACGACTGGGAGGGTCCGGTCTCGTGGTCCGACGGCGATGGAACGCACGGTTCGCTCGCCGGTGTCGCCCTCGGCGAGGCGACGCGGGCGTTTGGCGGTGGGCGCAACATGGACGGCGAGTTCGCCGATGCCGTCGCCGCGGGTCGGCCGATGACGCCGGACTTCGCCACCGCGCTCGCCGCCCACCGGGTGGTCGAGGCGATGTACGCCTCTGCCGCGTCGTCCACGTGGGTCGACCTCGGCCTGCTCGACGATCACTGACCGGCGCTCCCGGACGCGCAACATCCCGACCGGCGACCCGGTGCCGGCGTCGGGCGCGCGCCGTCCTCAGGCGAGCGTGATCGACAGCCCGGACACCCTCCGCCGCCGGGCCGGCGAGCTTCGTTCGCTCGCCAGGTCGATCGACGCGGTGTCGTTCGGATCGTTGCTCCCCCTCGCCGACCGGGACACCTTCGTCGGGCCGACGGCGGAGGTCTGCCGCGACGAGCTGGCAGCCTCCGCCGCCGCTCTGCGCCGATCTGTCGACGACCTGCGCGCCGGCGCCGGTGCGCTCGATCGGCGTGCCGACGAGCGCGAGGCGGCGGCACGGGCCGCACTCGCCGCGCCGATCGTCGGTCCTGTCGCCCCTCCGCGCTGATGGCGTACCTCGCCTTCCGTCGTGACCGCGTCCTGCTACTGCGCATCCGCATGGCGGTGGTCGCCGACGGGCTGAACCGTGCCCGCCGGATGTGCACCGCCGACCAGTGGGACCTGGACACGGTGCGCGCCGTACGTCGCGCGCTCGACGCCCTCGAGCTTCGGTGGCTGCCGTTCGCCGATCGGCTGTTGGCCGACCGCAGCCTGGTCGACCCGATCGCCGGACCGCCCGCGGCAAGCATCGAGGCGTTGTTGCGCAGTCGCCTGCGAGCCCACGGCTGGCACGTCGAGACCGACCCGCTGCAGGGCATCCCGACGGCAACCGTCGCCGAGGCCGTCGCCCTGGCCGAGGCGATCAACGCCGCAACGCCCGGCGAGCTGCTCGGCACGCCACAAGCACGAGTTGCCCTCGGCCAGGAACTGGCCGCCGTCCTGCGCAGCCCAGAGGCCCGACGCGCCTTCGCCGCGACGTTCACCGAGTGGTCGGCGGCGCTGACCACCCTGGCCGTCGCCGAGCACCAGTTGCTCGCTCCGGCGATCGAGGCCGGAGCCGAACCGGATCCCGGCCGCGCCGCCGGCGCCGCGGCGATCCGCCGGACGATCGGCGCACTCGGCACGCTGCTGACCGAACGGCCCGTGGGCGAGGTGGAAGAGATCCTCGCCGGGGTCCACCCGTACGTCGCCGCGCTGACGCTGACGGCGTTGCGCCTCCCGGACGCCACGTTCGGCCGGCTGGCCGCAGCCGTACTCGCCCGACACTTCGAGGGCCCGTCTCCTCCGTGGGCGTTGGAGTACGGCGGGACGGCCGGCGAGCTGCTGATGCCGCTGCTGGCGGCACGCCCCGCCGCGGCCCGTGCGGCGGTCCTCGCGCTCGGCGAGATGCCGCTGGCGTTGTTCTACGCCACGTCCGACGTGGCCTACGTCGAGCAGGTGCTGGCACTGGCGACCGACCCGGCGACGACCTCGGCACGCGAGGCCGGGGCGATCCTCGCCGGCCTCGTCGATTGCTGGCGCCGGTGGCGCAACGAGTTCCCCCGCCAGTTCGTGCCGGCGCAGCAGACGTGGGCGGCGATGATCGGCCGGCTGTGCGCGCCGTGGGTGCTGTGGTTCGGTCACCGGCACGCCGCGTTCGGCTGGACGGCAGCCGAGGGCCGGGCCCGGCTGGCTGCTGTCGTCGGCACCCCCGCCGGCGCGGCGGAGTTCGTCGCGCACAGCGAGGAGTGGTTCGCTCCGATCATCGGCGGGCTGCTCGTGCCGCCCGCCGAGCTCAACTACCAGCACGTCGACGACTACGCCGAGACCATGGCGATGATCGCCACCGTGCTGCGTCGCGCCGAACTGGCCGAGGCCGCCAAGCGACGGCTCGAAGCCGTCCCGTTGACGTTCGTCCTGCACCAGCTGCCAGGGCTGATCCAGATCCCCGTCCCGGTCGTCGGTGCCGTCGTCGGCGTGGCCGCGTCGAAGGGCGTCGACGAGATCGACGGCGCGCTGCAGCGGTGGGGCGTACTCCCGCCCGAGGAGGGCTACGCGCAGGCACTCGCCGCCAAACGGTTCGCCTCGCGAACGATCGCCGCGGCCATCGTCTTGTACGTCGCGGTCGCCGAGCAACTCGTGCGCGCCGGGCGGATACCGCCCCAAGCGCGCCGCCATCTGCGGCTCGGCAACCTGCCGGGGCGCAATCAGGCCGCCGCCGTGCGTGAGGCGATGACTCGCTTCGCCAACGCTCTGCGCGACGCCAACGCAGCACGCACGCTGCTGGCGATCCGCGACGCGATGCTCAGCGCGACGACGATCGAACTCCTCGCCGGTTGACCTCACGCTGACCGACACTGCTGACCGACACCGGCGCCCGCCACCGGCGTTGGGCCACCCTGTTGATGGTATGTTCTAGAACAAATGATGTGGACGGTGAACCCCCTCGACGACACGCCGCTGTACCGGCAGCTGTCCGGGCAGGCGCGCCGAGCCATCGGTGACGGCAACCTGCGCCGCGGTGAGCGGCTCCCACCCGTGCGCGAGCTGGCCGACTCGTTGGGGATCAACCTGCACACCGTTCGCCAGGCGTACGCCGAACTGCAGCGTGAGGGCCTGGTCGAGATGCGGCGCGGGCGCGGCGTCACCGTGGTCGCCGACGGCCCGCTGGCGCGGGTCAACGATCTCGCCCGCCAACTGCGCGACGAAGGCCGCCGCGTCGGGATGACCACGACCGACCTGATCCGACTCCTGGAGGCACACCCGTGAACGACGTCCCCCGTCCACCACAGCCGCGGCGCCGCCCGGCCGTCGCCCGGTGGGTCGTTCCCGGCGCGATCCTCGCCGTGACGTTCGCCCCGTGGGCGCTGCGCTGGGACCGGCTTCCCTCGCATGTCGCCACGCACTGGGACCTGCACGCCCGGCCCGACGGTTCGATGACGAAGCTCGGCTGCATGGTCCTGCTCGGGCTGCTGGCCACCGCGGCGGCGGCAGTCGCGCACCGCGCCTCGCTGCGGACCGATCGCCCCGTGCACGTCGCCGGCCCGTGGGTCGGGTTGGGTGCGCTGTTCGGCGCGACCATCGCCGGGATCAGCGTGCTGACGGTCGCCTCCAACGACGGCGCCGCCGACTG
>CAZMHG010000371.1:3486-3715 GCA_964565975.1 uncultured Ilumatobacteraceae bacterium
CCGCTGTACCTGGTGCTCGTCGTCCTGCTGCCCGCCATCGCGGTCGGCTTCGTCGCCACCCGGGATCTCACCCGCTGCTGCGTGCCGGTCACGGCGCACACTGCGCCGGCCACGCCACGCATCACCGTCCCCGACGGGACGCGCGTCAGCACGGTGCAGCACGTGACCAATGGATGGCTGGCGGTGCCGTCGGCCGTGATGCTGGTGGCCGGCGGTGCGCTGCTGTTCG
>CAZMHG010000372.1:0-3710 GCA_964565975.1 uncultured Ilumatobacteraceae bacterium
AAGCGCCGCCGGCCGATCGCCGCCGGCGAGATCGGGTTGCCGCTGGCCAGGGCCGTCGGCACGGTGCTCCTGGTCGCCGGTCTTGCGGTGGGTCTGGTGGTCCGCTGGCAGCTGGCGCTCGTGGTCGCCGGGTACGTCGTGCTGACGCTGGCCTACAGCACGTTCTGCAAGCACGTCGCGGTGGTCGACCTGGTGATGGTCGCCAGCGGCTTCATCCTGCGTGCCATCGGCGGTGCCGTGGCGGTCGACGTGCCGATGAGCAACTGGTTCGTGCTGTGCACGTCGTTCGGTTCGCTGTTCGTCGTCACCGGCAAGCGCTACGCCGAACTGCGCGAGCTGGGCGACGGCGCCGCCGAGCATCGCGTCACGCTCGAGGAGTACACGTTGACGTTCCTGCAGACCGTCCTCGGCGTGGCGATCTCGGCCACCTTGGTGACGTACTGCATCTGGGCGCTGGAGACCCAGCACACCTCGGCGTCGTCGTGGCCGTGGTATGCGCTGTCCATCGTGCCGGTCGTCGTTGGGGTGCTGCGTTACACGCTGGTGCTCGAGCAGGGCCACGGCAGCGCGCCGGAGGAGATCTTCTTCGCCGACCGCGCGCTGCAAGTCGCCGGCGTCGTGTGGGCCGCGCTGTTCGCCCTCGGGGTCTACGGCTGACCAGATCCGATGGGCGGTCGGTCGGTGGCCCGGTAGCGTGTCGGGCCGTGCGTGTCCTGGTCCTGACACCGACCTACAACGAGGCGGCGAACATCGAGCCGGTGCTCCGGCAGGTCCGCGCCGCGCTGCCCGATGCCCGGATCGCCGTGGTCGACGACGCCAGCCCTGACGGCACCGCCGACATCGCCGAGCGTGTCGGTGCCGAGATCGGCGGCGTGCAGGTCATCCGCCGGACGGCCAAGGACGGTTTAGGCAATGCCTACCGCGCCGCGTTCGACATCGCGCTCGGAACGGACGCGGACGTGATCGTCCAGATGGATGCCGACCTGTCCCACGATCCGGCCACGCTGCCGCTGATGATCGCCAAGCTCGAGGCCGGCTACGACATGGTGATCGGGTCGCGCTACGTCCCCGGCGGGGCGACGCAGAACTGGCCGTGGTCGCGGCGGGTGCTGTCGAAGTGCGGCAACTGGTACACGGCGACCGCGCTGGGCTTGCCGCTGCACGACCTCACCGCGGGCTTTCGCGCCTGGCGACGCGATGCGCTCGCCGCGGTCGAGCCTGGCGCCACTCGGGCCGACGGGTACGCGTTCCTGACCGAGTTGGCGATGCGCGCCCACGACCGCGGGTTGAAGGTCGGCGAGGTGCCGATCCTGTTCGTCGACCGCACCCACGGCACGTCGAAGATGAGCCACCACGTGATCCGCGAGTCGATGACGCTGGTCACCAAGTGGGGTGCCCGCCGGCGCCTGGCGCGGCTGCGCCAGATCCTGCGCCGCCAACGCAGCACGCCCTAGGGCGGGGCACCCGCCCCGGCCGGATCCGGCGCGCGTCGCTACGGGATCGCGCCGAAGACGCCGTACAGCGCGACGAGGCCGACCAGGCCGGCGGCACATGCGGCCAGCGAGTAGGTCCAGGCCTCGGGCGACCGGCCGTTGCGTTCGCGTTGGTCGAACCACGCGGCCGCCGAGATCAACAGCGGGAAGGCGGTGTACAAGAACCGCGGACGGGCGGTGACGGTGGCGGGGAGCAGCATCAGCGCAAGCACCACGGCGACGTAGGCGACCACGGGCGCCGGCAGCCGGTGCCGGCGGAGCATCGCCACCAACACGATCGTCGCGGCCAACGACGCCGCGGTGATCGTGTTGGTCGGCGAGGACAGCGGGTGGAGGAAGGCTTCGGCAGTCCGCCGGATGGCCGTCCAACCGAAGCTGGCACCCTCGCCCCACGCCTGGGTCTGGACACGGAACCAGACGAAGCGCTCGCCGGTGTGGTGGCCGAGCCACAGCTGGAAGGCGACGAAGCCGACCGGCGCGAGCAGCGGTGCGACGAGCGCGCGCCACTCGCGCCGGTCGCGGATCGCCAGGTAGGCGGCCACGGCGCACGCGGCGATCAGCGCCACGCCGTTCGGCCGTGTTGCCGTGCCGACCGCGGCGAGCACGCCGGCGAGCAACCACTGGCGACGCAGCAGGGCGAGCAGGCACATCGCTGCAACCGTGATCAGCAGCGCTTCGGTGTAGGCGAACGACAGCACGAACGCGCCGGGGAACATCGCCATCAGGATCATCGTCCGGCGGGCGACGGACACGCCGAACAGGTGCCGGGCGAGCAGGCCGGTGGTGTAGATCGCCGCGGCACCGAGGAGGAAGTTGACCGACAGCGCCGCGAGCGTGGAGCCGCCGGGCAGCACCCAGTCGACGGCACGGACCAGATCGGGGTAGGCGGGGAAGAACGCCGCACGGGCGTCGGGCATGTCGTAGGTGATGTTGGGGCGGACCAGGCGCGGGTACCCGTGCTCGATGATCCGCTGGTACCACAGCCCGTCCCAGGACATCAGCACGTCGAGGATCAGCTTGAGACCCGACTTGGGGATCTCCTTCCCGTAGTAGTGCGGATCGGCGAAGATGTTCGGCAGCCCGCGTGCGGGGAAGGTCTTCTCGTTGATCTTGTTGACGTCGGCGCGCAATTCGGCGGCGACGATGCCCGCGCCGATGACGACGCAGATGCGCGAGAACAGGTAGGCGAACGCGCCGCGCTTGACGGCCTGCTTCCACTCGGCGGACACGGCTACCACCGTGCCATCGGCAGGACGCGCTGGCGCGGCCCGAACTTGGGCTCGCTCCAGCCGTCGGCCGCCAGCAGGCCGACGACCCGGCCGCGCTGGCCGGCGTAGGGCGCGAGATGAGCGAGCATCTCCGCGTCGGTTCCGCGGACCCGCCCGGCCAGGGCGAAGCAGACCACGTGCTTGAGGTGGAAGTCACCGACCGCCACGGCGTCGGGATCGCCGAGTGCCAGACCGAGCACGGTGCCGATCGTCCACTCGCCCACGCGTGCCAGCCGGTGCAGGTTGGTGGCACATTCCGCAGGGGTGAGTGCGGCCCAGTCCCACATCCGGTCGGCGTGGCGGGCGACATCGGTCAGCGCGCCGGCGCGGCTGCGCTCGATGCCGAGCGGGTGCAGCTGCCACGAGGTGATCCGGGCCAGGACGTCGGGCCGGGGAGGAAGGCGGAGCGTGGGGTGCGGGCCGGGCGCGGCGGAGCCGAACCGGCACACCAGCCGGCGGTACTGGGCGACGGCTTCACCGCCGGTGATCCGCTGGCCGAGGATCACCGGGATCAGCTCGTGATACAGGTTGCCGCTGCGCCCGATGCGCAGGTCGGGCGTGTGGCGCGCCGCGTGCGCCACCGCCGGATGATGCGCCTGGAGCGGCTCGGCGGGGTCGAGGGTGCCGGCCATCGCCGGCGCGTTGGCCGCGGCCCAGTCGGCACCGGCGCCCCAGGCCTGCACGTCGAGACCGCGCGACGCCGACCAGCGCAGGTGGACGGTGGCCGGCCCGTCGGGCGTCCAGGTGGCCCGCCAGAACTCGCCGTCGGACACCCGTGTGGTCGGGTCGGAGCCGACCCGGTAGGCGCCAAGCGCCCGGCGCACACCCCGTGGTGTGGTGTGCAGCGCAGTCCCGGGCAACATCGGCGGCCACGGTAGCAACAGGGTGCGACAGGTTGGCGGAGGGGTCTCAGCCGGCGAGCGGGTGATGACAGGCGACGAAGTGATCG
>CAZMHG010000373.1:0-3703 GCA_964565975.1 uncultured Ilumatobacteraceae bacterium
TGGCGAAGTCGACCGCGCCGCTGGCCCACGTCTTCTGCGGCGGGATGTCCACGCCGCCTTCGACGATCTCGACGTCGAGGCCGGCGTCCTTGTAGTAGCCCTGGGCGATCGCCGCGTAGTACCCGGCGAACTGCGACTGCGTCTTCCACTGCAGCTGCAGCTTGACCTTGTCACCCGCCGGAGCGGTGCACGTGGCGACGTCGACGTGCAGACCGCCGCCGCTCGCCGCCATCGTCCCCGCTGTGGTCGCTGCCGTTGCCGCCGCCGTGCCCGCGGTGGTCGCCGCTGTCGTGCCGGATGTCGCCTGGGCCGAACCGACGGCTGCAACCGCCAGCAGCCCGCCCAGCCCAACGACGCCCAGCGTCTTTGCTGCTCGTGTTCGCATGTATGTGTTCTCCCCTTGTTTGAGTGATGTCTTGTCGCTCACCTGGGGTCGCGATGCCTGCGCCACGGCACGAGCACGTACTCCAGGAGACCTGCTCCGACGAAGAACAGTAGGCCGACGAGCGCGCCGCCGAACACGTAGGCGAACCCGAGGGCCTTGTTCGCACCGCTGAGGGTGCCGGAGATCTTGCTGCCGAGGCCGTCCTGCGTCCCGCCGAAGTACTCGGACACGAGGGCGATGATCAGCGCCAGCGGTGCCGCGGTGCGCACGCCGGTGAAGAAGAACGGAAGCGTGTTCGGCAGGCGCACCTTGACGAGCACCTGGCGGGGCGACGCGGCGTAGCTGCGCATCAGCTCGATCTGGGTCGCGTTGCTCTGCCGCAGGCCCTTGGCGACCTGGACGAAGACGACGAAGAACACCGCGATGGTGACCATGATCCGCCGCGGCACCTGGCTGTCGAGGGCGTACATGTTGTTCAGCACGCCGACGATGACGACGGCCGGGATCGCCGCGAGCGTCGCCGCCAGCGGGTTGACGACCTCGCTGACGACCCGGAAGCGATTCGTCACCACGGCGACGGCGAAGCCGAGCAACGAGCCGACCGCCAGGCCGACCAGGGCGTTGACGCCGGTCACTGCCGACGCGGCGCGCACCAGCCCGAAGTCCTTGACGAATGCCTGCCAGATCTTGCTGGGGGCGGGGATGATGAACGGCTTGACGTCGCCGATGCGCACCCACGCCTGCCAGCCGGCGACGACGAGCACGCCGAACACCAGCGGCGGGAGGACCTGCCCGAGACGGCGGCGCAGCACTGCCGGCACGGCTAGCGATCCTCGATCCCGCGGGCGACGGCGCCGGTCGCGGCGGCGCGATCGCCGGACTCGGCACCACGCAACGCCTCGCGGACCTCGGTCACCCGGTCGAAGAAGGTCGCTGCTTCGCGGGTCAGTTCGTCGCGCTCACGGCCGAGGGCGACATCGACGATCGACGTGATCCGCCCGGGCCGGGGTGACATCACCACCACCCGGTCGGCAAGGTAGACGGCCTCGGGGATCGAGTGCGTGACGAACACGACAGTGGTGCCGGTCTCGCTGCAGATCCGCAGCAGTTCGGCCTGCATGTGCTCGCGGGTCATCTCGTCGAGCGCGCCGAACGGCTCGTCCATCAGCAGCAGCGGTGGCCGAGCGGCGAGGGCGCGGGCGATGGCGACGCGTTGCTGCATCCCGCCGGACAGCTGCCAGGGCATGTGGTTGGCGAACTCGGTGAGCTTGACCAGTTCCAGCATCTCGGCGCGGCGAGCACGGCGCTTGGCCGTGTCCCACCCCTTCAGCTCGAGTGGCAGCTCGATGTTGCGGGCGACGCTGCGCCATTCGAACAGGCCGCTCTGCTGAAAGGCCATGCCGTAGTCCTGGTCCACGCGGGCCTGGTGCGCGGGCTTGCCGTTGATCGTCACGGACCCTTGGGACGGGGGGATGAGGTCGGCGATCAGGCGCAGCAGCGTGCTCTTGCCGCACCCCGACGGTCCGATCAGCGAGACGAACTCGCCGCGGGCCACCGTCAGGTCGACCGCGGTGAGCGCGTCGACCTGGTTCGGCTTGCCGCTGTTGAACACCTTCCACACGCCCGACACCGCGACGGCATCGGCGGTGTGCGCACCCGCTGCGCTCATACGACCTCCGGGGGAAAGTTGCGGCGCATCCACCGATCGATGCCGACCACGAGCACGGCCATGGTGATGCCCAGTGCCGCTGCGCCGAACACCGCCGAGTACAGCTTCGGGGGATCGGACGAGGCGTCCTGGGCGTAGGACAGGACCAGCCGGCCGACGCCGAACTTGAGCGCCGTCGAGATCTCGGCGACGACGACGCCGACCACTGCCGACGCGCCGGCGACACGCAGCGACGGGGCGATGTACGGCACGGCCGACGGGAAGCGCAGCTTGAACAGCGTCTTCCACCACCCTGCGGCGTAGCTGTCCATCAGCTCCAGCGCCGCCGGCTGGGCGGACTGCAGCCCGCGCAGGGTGCTGACGGCCACCGGGAAGAACGCCAGGAAGATGCCGAGCAGCATCACCGGCAGCCACTTGGCGTTGATCAGCTCCTTGTTGATGCTCAGCGTCAGGATCGCGATCAGCGGTGCGAGCACGATGATCGGCAGCGTCTGCGAGATCGCCAGATAGGGCATCAGCGCCCGCTCGACGACCTTGAACCTGGCCATCAGCACGGCGAGGACCATGCCGAGGAGGACCCCGATGACGAACGCCGCGAGGGCGACGCGGAAGCTGTACCAGGTGGCCTTGACGACCACCTCGAACACCGAGTCGGGCCGCGAGCGGACCTCGCGCTCGAACAGCCTGCGGACCATGCTCCACGTGTGTGGCATCGCCCGGTCGCCGGTGCGCGCCAGCAGTTGCACCCCGGCGATCTTGCCGCCCTTTTCCGGGCCGACCGCCTTGTACAGCTCCCAGGCGCCGGCGACCAGCACGAAGCTGAGCGGGTACATCAACGCCCGGCGAACCCGCGCCGAGCGACGCACCGGCGCAGGTTCGGTCACGACCTGGCCCGGACGTGGTCGGCGACGGCGGGCATGATCTTGTCGCCGTACGCCTGCAAGGTGTGGTCCTTGTCGTCGTGCTGCAGGTAGACGGCGAACTGGTCGACGCCGAGCGCCTTGAGCCGGTTCATCCGTTCCACGTGGACCTCGGGCGGACCGACGATGCAGAACCGGTCGACGATCTCGTCGGGGACGAAGTCGGTGTGGGTGTTCCCGGCCCGGCCGTGCTCGTTGTAGTCGTAACCCTGCCGGTTCTTGATGTAGTCGGTGAGCGCCGTGGGGACCATGTCGGTGTCGGCGCCGTACCGCTGGACGATGTCGGCGACGTGGTTGCCGACCATCCCGCCGAACCACCGGCACTGGTCGCGCCCGTGGGCCAGCCCGGCGTCGGTGCCGTCGGTGACGTAGGCCGGCGCGGCGACGCAGATCGTGATGTCGTCCGGGTTGCGCCCGGCCTTCTCGGCAGCGGCGCGCACGGCGCCGATCGTCCACTCGGCGATCGACAGGTCGGCCAGCTGGAGGATGAACCCGTCGCCGACCTCGCCGGTCAGCGCGAGCGCCTTGGGCCCGTACGCGGCGATCCACACCTCGAGCCGGCTCTTGGCCGCCCACGGGAAGCGCAGCTCGGTGCCCTTGTAGTCGACGCTGCGGCCGTTGCCCAGCTCGCGGATCACCTCGACCGAGTCGCGCAGGGTGGCCAGCGTGGTGGGTGCGCCGTTGGTGACCCGCACCGCGCTGTCGCCACGGCCGATGCCGCACACCGTG
>CAZMHG010000374.1:0-3701 GCA_964565975.1 uncultured Ilumatobacteraceae bacterium
ACCGGCCCCACTCGTACCGGTCGGTGCGTTCGCCCATGATCACGTGGTCCACGACGACCAGCGTGTCGACGCCGGCCTGCTCGCAGCGCCGGGCGATGTCGACGAGCAGCGCCAGATCGTCGCCGACGACCTGCCCGGCGACCGGAAGCGTGAGGGCCAGGCGGACCGGTGCCATCGCCGGGACCGTACCAGCGCCGCGCCGAGCCGTGCCGGCCGAGCCGCGACACATCGGCCGAGCCGCGCCGGGCCGCGCCGGTCGGCCGGTTGCCGTTGGGGGGTGCGCTGGGTGGGCGGGGTACCTTGGGGTCGCACCGGCGAGCGGAGGACCGTGATGACGTTGACCGACTGGGCGTCCCAGGATGCGCTCGACAAGGACATGTATCGCGCCGACCCGCACCCGTACTTCCGGTGGCTGCGCGAGCACGCGCCCGTGCACCAGGACCCCCTCGGCGTCTGGGTCGTCGCCAAGCACGAGGACGTCAAGTGGTGCGAACGCCAGCCGGCGATCTTCTCCAACGCCAACGGCTCGCGCCCCAACAGCGGGCCGCAGCCCTCGCTGATCGACAGCGACGATCCGTGGCACGCCGCCCAGCGCCGCCTGGTCGCCCAGGGCTTCACCCATCGCCAGATGCAGGCGTACGAGGCGCACGTGCGCGTCGTCACCCGCCAACTCGTCGATCGCGTCGAGGCCGAGGGTCGCTGCGACGTCGTCGCCGACCTCGCCCGACCGCTGCCGATGACGCTGATCGGCGAGATGCTCGGTGCGCCCGCAGAGGACTACGAGCGGCTCCAGCACTGGAGCGACGAGATGATCACCGGCGCGGACAAGATCGAGAACGTCACCGAGGCGACGATGAACGCCGCGTTCGCGTTCTACGAGTACATCGCCGCGGTGATCGCCCAGCGCCGTGCCGACCCAGGCCCAGACCTGGTCAGCGCGTTGATCCACGGCGAGGCCGACGGCCAACGGCTCGACGACGCGCATCTGGTCGGCAACGCGTTGCTGCTGCTCGTCGGCGGCAACGAGACCACACGGAACGTGATCGCCGGAGGGCTGCATGCGATGCTCGCCCACCCGGAGCAGATGGCCATCGCCCGCGCCTCGCTGGAGCACGGCGAGTTCCTCGGCTCGGCGATCGAGGAGTGCCTGCGCTGGGTGACGCCGGTCAACCACATGAACCGCACCACCACGGCCGAGGTCGAGGTCCGCGGCGTGACGATCCCCGCCGGCTCGCAGGTGCTGATGGCCTACCTGTCCGCGAATCGCGACGAGGACGTGTTCGACCGCCCGTTCAGCTTCGACGTGACCCGCCAGCCCAATCCGCACCTGGCGTTCGGGTTCGGGCCTCACCTGTGCCTTGGTGCGCAGCTGGCCCGCCTCGAGCTGCGGCTGCTGTTCGAGGCGGTCGTCTCGCGGTTGCCGCGCCTCCGCCTTGCCGAGCCGGACACGCCGCCGGTGTACAGCCACTCGTCGTTCGTGCGCGGCATCACCTCGTTGCGGGTGCGCTTCGACTGACGATGACCGCCGGGCGACGCGCCGGTCAGCTGGTCAGGCCGTGATCAGGTCGTGGTCGGCCCGTCGTCGGCAGCGCGGTCAGGCCGTGCTCAGGTCGTGGTCGGCAGCGTCGTCGTGACGGCGTGCTCGCCGCGCAGTGCGCCGATCGCGGCGCGGTAGTCGTCGGGCGAGATCTCGCTGCGCGCCAGGCGCTCGGCGAGGATCGCCTCGGCGGCCGCCGTGGGCGGCGCGGCCGGCGCAGGTGGCGGACCGGCTGGGGGACCGGCTGTGGTTGACGGACCCGCGGCGGTCGCGGTCGCACCGCCAGAGCGGTCGCGGCGGGCGAACAACAGGTAGAGCAGGCTGGCGACGATCGCCGCGAGCAGCAGCGCGATCCCCACACCGAACAGCCAATGGCCCCGCCCGAACCGGCCGTCGAACCGGCCAGGACCGAACGGGCGGCCGCGGTCGGCAGCGGCAACGGCGGCAGCACCGGCGAGCACGACACCGGCGGTCACGGCCGCGACAACGGGAACGACTCTGCGGAAACGGTTCATCGAAAGACCTCCTTGACGCTGACGGTGGCGCCGGTCGCGAACGGATCCCGAGCTGTTCTCGAACCGATCTCGACCGGCAAGCGCGTTCAGCGAACCGTACCCGCCGGCGCGGCGCACGGACCCCTGGCGGGGGTGAGAGTTGCGTATGAGTTCCGTGACGCGTCACCGGTACGGTCGGCAGGATGACCAGGGGATCGGTGCGGCACCAGCGATTGATCGAGGCGCCCGCCGACGCGGTGTGGGCGCTGGTCGGTGCCGCCGAGCGCCTGCACGAGTGGTTCCCGGGGATCACCTCGAGCGAGGTCGACGGATCGTCGCGCACGATCGTGCTGGCGTCGGGCGTGACGATGCCCGAGACGCTGCTGACCAACGATCCGGTGCAGCGTCGCTTCCAGTACCGGATCACCGCGCCGCTGTTCCACGACCACCTCGGCACCATCGACGTGATCGAGCTGGACGCCGGACGATGCCTGGTGACGTACGCGACCGACGCCGATCCGCGCACGATGGCCCTGACGATCGGCGGCGCGACGGCCGCAGCCATCGACCAGCTCGCCCAGCTGACCGAGGGCGAGCGCGCCGCAGACAGGGGCCCACGCTGATGGCGCGCAAGATCCTGTTCGTCACCACCGATCAGCAGCGCTACGACACGCTCGGCTGCAACGGCGGCATCCTGGCGCGCACGCCGGTGATCGACGCGCTGGCCGCCGCCGGGCGGCGGTACACCCGGGCGCATCCGCAGAGCGTCGTGTGCATGCCGTCGCGCTCGACGATGATCACCGGCCAGCACCCCAGCACGCACGGCGTGTGGATGAACGGCGTGGCCCTGCCGGTAGAGGCGCCATCGGTGGCCGAGACGTTGCGAGCCGTCGGCTATCGCACGGCACTGATCGGCAAACCGCACTTCGAGCCGTTCCTCGACCCGTTCTTGCGCTTCGCCGAGAACGGCTTCGCCCGCCTCGATCGCCAAGGCGTCGACCACGGCCCGCACCGCGGTTTCGAGCACTTCGAGGCGGCGACCCACGGTGCGGTCGGCCCGCTGCACTACGCCACCTGGCTCAACGCGGAGCACCCGGGTGCCGCTGCCGGCTTCTACCCGGTCCTCGATGCCGCACTCGAGGTCAACGCCCGTGGCGGTGGACAGTCCGGTGCGCCGCAGGTGTGGGACAACCCGATCCCGCGCGACTGGTACCACACCGACTGGGTTGCCGACCGGACGATCGCCTGGCTCCACTCGTTGCCGGCCGACGTGGACTGGTTCTGCTGGATGAGCTTCCCCGATCCTCACCATCCGTGGGATCCGCCGCAGTCCGAGCTCGGTCGGGTGCCGTGGCGTGACGTGCCGCTCCCGGCGGGGTACCTCGGGTCGCGCGACGAGCGCGAGGCGGCGATCGATGCCAAGCCACGGCACTGGCGGTCGTGGTACGACGGCACGCTGGTGTCGAACTACGAGGCGCCTGCGGCGTGGGTCCCGGCCACGCTGACGGACGACCAGGTGCGCGAGGTCAACGCGCGCAACGCGGTCGAGGTCGAGCTGATCGACGAGGCGCTCGGCCGGGTCCTCGCCGCGGTGAGCGCACGGGGTGACGCCGACGACCTGGACGTGATCTTCACGACGGATCACGGCGAGTTCCAAGGCGACTTCGGGT
>CAZMHG010000375.1:0-3684 GCA_964565975.1 uncultured Ilumatobacteraceae bacterium
GCGTCGCCACGCTGGCCCAGTACATGGAGCGCGTCGACCATCTGGCGGGATGACCGGCCGTCCGAATCGTAGGGTGGTCGCATGGCTGTGGTCGCCGAACCCGTGACGGTGCCGCCGGGCGCGGTCGCCCGGCCGGGCACCGTGTGGCTCAGCCCGGCAGCGGTCACCATGGGTCTGCGCCTCAGCCGCGCGTTCCACGACGCCGGCTGGGTCGAGACCAGCGATCCGGCGGCGGCCGACACGGTGGTGTGGGCTGCCGGGGCCGACCCCGACCGGCCGATCGGGCAGCGCACCGGCCCGGCCGATCTGCGCGTCGCCCTGGTCGGGGCGGCCAACGCGGTGCAACTCGTCCTGCTCTCCTCGGCGATGGTCTACGGCGCGTGGGAGAACAACCCCGTGCCGCTGACCGAGGACGCGCCGCTGCGCCCGGCGAGCGACTTCGCCTTTGCCCGGCGGCTCGGCGCGCTGGAGCAGACCGCCGACGACTGGCGGGTGGCTGCACCCGGACGCCGCGTCGCCGTGCTCCGCCCGGCCGTCACGCTCGCCGCCGACGCCAGCGGTGGCCTGGTGCGTGCCCTCGCGGCGGGCATGGGTCACCGCCGTGGCGAGCACGACCCGCCGACGCAGTTCGTCCATCTCGACGACGTGGTGTCTGCCGTGGTGCTCGCCGCCGAGCGCCACCTCGACGGTGTGTTCAACGTCGCCCCCGACGGCTGGATCGCCGGCGAGCGTGTCCGCGCCCTGGCCGGCGCCGTCCCCAAGGTCAAGCTGCCGCGGCGGCTGCACGAGGTGCTCACCGAGTTGCGCTGGCGGTTCACCAACGGGCCGATCCCGCCGGGCCTGGTGTCCTACACCCGTTCGCCGTGGTTGGTGGCCAACGATCGGCTGAAGGCCGAGGGCTGGCGGCCGACGGTGACCAACGACGAGGCCTTCGTCGAAGGGACCGAGCAGAAGTGGTGGACGATGATCTCGCCCAAGCGCCGCCAGGAGTTGGCGCTCGGCGGGCTGGTCGCCGGCATCCTGACGGCGGCCGTGGCCGTGATCGTCGCCGTGCGGCGCCACCGGCGCAGCAGCTGACGCCCCCGATCCGTCGCGGCGCTACGCCGCGATCGTCGCCGGCGGTGGCGGCTCGGTGACGCTGCCGGGCGCGTTGGTCGGCAGCTCGGGAACCTCCGGGAGCGTCGCCGGCGACGTGCCGGGCGGGGGTGCCGGGGACGTGCTGGTCGCCGTCGTCGTGGCGGTCCGGGCGGTGCGCCACATGGCCACGTCCCTGGCCATCTCGCTGGAGCGTTGGACACCGGCGAGCACGACGACGCCGGCGTCGTTGCGGCAGAACCCGACCAGGCGATGGTCGGCGTCGACGACCGGTGTCGAGTCCGGGCAGTCCGAGGTGACCAGTTGTGTGACGTCGTTGACGGTGACCCCGACGGACGCCGGCTGACCGCGTTTGGACGTGACCGTGTAGACCACGTCGCCCTCGTCGGGGGCCGCACCGGGGACGGCAGCCTGGGCATGCGGCGAGCCGAGCTCGAGGAGGGCCAGCTGCTGGCGCTCGTCGACCGAGATGACCACGGCGCGCATTGTGTGGTTGTGGTCGTCGACCACGACGACCGACGATCCGGGCGAGGGCACCGCGTCGGCAAGGGTGACCCCGACCGACCCGTCGAGCACCGGCACGACGATCGCCGGTTGGCGGTCCTTGGCGTTGACCGCGTAGCGCGTCAGCTTCTCCCGTCGGGCCGTTGGCAGCGGTGCGGTGGTCGACATCGGCAGGTCGGTGTTCGGCGGGGCGTCGGCGGATTGGTCCGTCGGCACGGTGACCGTCGGCAGGGTGATGGCGGGCACGGTGGCGGGCACGGTGACGGGCACGACGGTCGGCACGGCGACGGTTGGAACGGTGATCGCCGGTGCCGGTGCCGTTGCCGCCGTCAGGCCGCCCGTCGCCGTGGTGGACGTCACGTCGGCGAGTGCTGCACGGGTGGTCGCGACGCGTTGCGGTCGGGTGGTCGTACTGTGCGTCGGCCGCGTCGTGGCCGCCGACACCGTTGCCGCCGTGACGATGGACACCGACACCGTCGCCGTGATCGTCGCCGCCGTCACCGACGCCGTTGTGTGCGGCATCGCCGACGTCGGCGTTGGCGCATCGGGGACGAGTGCCGTGGCCATGGCGCGGGCGGCGTGCGTGGGCCGCGGCGTGCGCTGCAACGTCGCTGTGGGGGCCCCGAGCGACGAGAACGTGATCGTCCGGGCCGATTGCTCGGCCACACCACCTTGGCCGCCGTCCGGTGCGGACAGTGCCCAGATCATGCCGAAGGCAAGCAGGCCACCCATCACGCACACCGTTGCCAGTAGGCCGCGGCCGATGTCCATCGTCGGCTCGGAGTCGACCCACGCAGCCTGGCCGATCTCCGACGGATGACGCCACGTGCGCTCGTGTGGCGGCAGTGGGGCGCGCGGGACCAGGTCGTCGTCGTCACCTGGCTCGCGTTCCACGGAGGGGAGACCTTACCGAGCGCGTCCGGGCCGCGGACATCGCGGTCGGGTCGGCGCAGCGCCCCGTGTGGGCATGGTGCCGCGGGGCTACGCTTGCCGGTCGTGCATCCCGGTCCCGACGCCACCGAGTGGCTGGCCGTCGACGCCCGACCGTTGCCCCTGGACGCCGTCCACGACTGGTGCGTGCAGCCGTCCACCGGTGCCGTCGTGCTGTTCTCCGGCACCGTGCGCGCGCACGCCGCCGACGCCCGCGGCGAGATCCGCTCCGGCGTCACCCATCTGGTGTACGAGGCCTACGAGACCCGGGTGATCCACTGCTTCCGCGCCGTCGTCGCCGAGGCGCGCCGGCGCTGGCCGCAGATCGGTCGGGTGGCGATCCTGCATCGCGTCGGTCAGGTCGACCTCGGGCAGCGAGCCGTCGTCGTCGCCGTCGCCGCCGGTCATCGCCAGGCCGCCTTCGAAGCCGGTCAGTACGTGATCGACGCCGTCAAGGCCACGGCCCCGATCTGGAAGCGCGAGTCGTGGGAGACCGGTGACGACTGGGGCACCGGGGCCAGCCCGCTGGTCGGTGCCACCGACGTGCCCTCGCCGCGGGCGGCCGGCGCGTGACCGCCGTGGCAGCCCTGCTGGCGGTCAGCGGGTCGGCGTGGGGGCTGATCGTCGCGGTCGGTGTCTCACTCGTGATCCTGCTCCTGCTGTGGAATCGGCGCCCCAAGACCGACGCCGGCCTGGACAGCTGGCGGCGCCACATCGACGCGCTGTCGCCCGAGGCGCGGCGCGGCGTGATCGAGCGGGTCCGCGCCGCGAGCGACGCGGCCGAGCAGGATGACGTCGTGGAACCCGGCATCGACGACGAACCCCCGCAGGACGACACGCCGGTGAACAACTGATGGCCCGCGACCTGGCGATCGACCTTGGCACGGCGAACACGCTGGTGTACATGAAGGGCAAGGGCATCGTGCTCAACGAGCCCTCGGTGATCGCCCTCAACCGCCAGACGGGCGAGGTGCTGGCGACCGGGCGCGAGGCGTGGCACATGATCGGCCGCACGCCCGGCTACATCGTCGCCGTGCGCCCGCTGCGCGGCGGAGCGATCACCGACTTCGAGATCACCGAGCGGATGATCCGCCTGCTGCTGCAGCGCGTCGGCGTCAGCCGCTGCACCCGCCCGAAGGTCGTGATCTGCGTTCC
>CAZMHG010000376.1:0-3676 GCA_964565975.1 uncultured Ilumatobacteraceae bacterium
GGTCGTCGCGGCCGGGGGTCTGGACCCATGTGGCGATGCGGGTGAGGCGTTCGGCGGTCTTCTCGACGGTGCCGATCAGGTCGCGGTCGTTCATCGTGGGCCTTTCGTGGTCGGGTCCTTCGGCTTCAGGTGGGCTCGGGCGGCGGCGAGGTAGTCCTCGCGGGTGGGTTGCCGTTCGATGGTGAGGCCACACGGGCAGACCCACTCGTCGTCGGTCTTGGTCATGGCCGCGTGGTGGCACTCGGGGGGCGGGGCTGGTTCGGTCACGCGACGTCCGCCTTTCGCAGCAGGCGCAGAATGGACTTGTTCCCTTTGAGCACATCCGCCAATTGAGTGATGGTGATGTCGGGGTATTCGGACAAGTACCGGCTCGCCTCCTGTCCGTGCTCTTTCTCGAGGTTCTTCGCGGTGCCCTCTTTCCACTTCGCCGGGTTCTTCACACCGACCGCTGTGGAGAACTCTCGCTCGGCCATGGTTATCCACAGATCGGGGTTCGCCGCGGGTGGGTCGGGCTCGACGTTCGTGGTCCCTTCCTTGGTCCTTGGTCGTGGTCCAGGTCCAGCGGCGAGCAGCGGCGATTCGCCGAGAACCGCGGCGAGACTCGCAGGAGCGTCGTTCGGGGGGTCCGGGTAGAGCGGTTTCCCGGCGTTGTCGATGCGCTGGTGCTTCGTCCAATTCACGATTACGCCGTACTTCTGAGACTCTATTTCGTAGAGTTCCACCCGACCCGATTCGGCCAATTCGGTAAGCCATTCGCCCACCATTTGGGCCGTAACGTCCTCGTCATAGGGGAACAGGGAGCGCAGGAGTGCAGGCGCGGCCCGGAACCGGCCATGGTCGTCGCATCGGGTCCAGAGCAGGATGAACAGGAGCCGGGCGTCACGGGAGCAGGCGCCCAGGGTCTCGTCCTCGGGCAGCTCGGGCTTGATAGTTCGGATGCGCGCCATGGTCAGGCCGCGTCGACTTCCTCGGGCTTGTCGAACAGCGTCGGGCCGTACGACGCCTCGCGCTTCGCGAGGTTCTTGGACGCCTGCCGGAAGTACGACTCCTTCAACTCGACCCCGTAGAACCGGCGGCCGAGACCGATCGACGACCAGCCCTCGGAGCCGATACCGGCGAACGGGGAGAACACCAGCTCGCCCCGGTTCGTCCACAACGTGACGCACCGGTCGATGAGTCCGAGTTGCAGCGGGCAGACGTGTTTCTCCTCGGGCGTCTCCTTCGCCGTCGCGGCGGTGAGCACGTCGGTCTCGCGGATGCCGGTCCACACCGACTCGTCGCCGGGCTTGTCCGGCCAAATCCACTGCCGCCACTGCTCGAGCTCGTCGTCGGCGAACTGGCCGGGCTCGGGCCAGATCGTGTTCATCACGGCGGTGTGATGCTCGAACGACCATTCGTCGCGCTCATGGGTGACCTTGGTCTCGACGTCGCCGGGGGCGGTGAACACCATGAGGTACTCGCCGGTCTGCGGCATCGAGGCCGAAGCGTTGCGGAGCGCCGTCACGTGCAGGAGCGACGACTCCTTGTTGCGGGTCGCTTCGAGCTGCGGGTTCTTCCAGATCGTGATGCGGCGCTGGTAGTGGAACCCGGCGTCGACCATGCCCTGGCGGAGGTCGGACGGAAAGTCGTAGCAGTGCCGGTACCCGGACGTGTTCGCAAACTTGATGATCTCCTTGCAGTGGATGGCGACGACCCGGCCCGGCTTCATCTTCGGGAGCAGGGCCTCCGCAAACCACTTCCACTGCAACCGGAACTCGGCATCGCCGCGCACGTTGCCCATGTCGCCGAGCGCCTTCGAGTACGCGTACAGGGCGGCGAATGGCGGCGAGAACACCGACAAGTCGAAGGTGTGATCGGGGACGGTGGGCAGGTGGGCGATGGAGTCGCCCCAGATGAGAGTCCAGTCCTTGCCCTGGTTGCGGTCGAGTTCGGTCATGGGTTCGGTGTCGGTCACTTTCGCCTCACTGGTGTCACGGGGTCGGAGTCGGGCGACGACGGCATCCTCGAGCGCACGGGCGTCCGAGATGAACGTCGACTGTTTGTTCATCGTGTTCTGACAGATGGCCTCGTCGAGCTGGGTCAGCGGGACGTAGACCTTTACGGCGCGCGTCTGGCCGAACCGGTAGGAGCGGCGGACGCACTGGTAGTACCGCTCGAACGAGTCGGTGATGGTGGAGAACACCTGCACGGCGCAGGATTGGAGGTTGACGCCGAATCCGAACATGGCCGGCTTCAGAATCAGGACCCGGGGCGCGTCGGGCGCGTCCTCGCGGAATGAGGTGATGATGCGGTGCCGTTCGGCCGGGTTCGTCTTGCCGGACAGGTGCACGGCGTGCGGGCCGATGAGGGCGGCGAGCTGGTCGCCTTCCTCGTCGAACGTGACCCACACGATGACCTGTTCGTCACCGTGGGCCTCGTTGCAGAGTGCGGCGACAGCGGCCGGCTTGTGGGTCGGGTAGCGGTGGGCGATCTTCCCGGCGTTCAGCTCGAACCCGTGCGCGATCTGCATCATCTTCGTCCGTGACGTGACCCCGCCAGGTGTGGCGCCGAACAGGGACGGCTGGTCGCCGGTCTCGTACCCGCGGGCCGCTTCGAGCTGGTCGTCGGTCAGCGGCACCTGTGGGAACGACTCCTCGAGCGGTGGGAGGTCCGACAGGTGATCGTCGAATCCCCACGCCTTCGGGTCGCGGACGAACACGGCCCACGAGGCGAGGTTGGCGCACCACGCCTCGAAGCTGTGCGGCTTGAATTCCCAGTCGCCGTCGCGGTTCACGAAGTAGGCCGTCAGGTACTCGGTGGTGGCGCGCACCTGGCCGAGGAACACGGCGTGCTGAGCGAACTCGGTGCGCTGGTTCGGTGCCGGCGTGGCGCTACAGCAGAGCTTCCAGCGGACCCCGTCGAAGGCGCGGACCACGGCGAACTTGCGTGAGCCGAAAGACTTGAGCATGGACGACTCATCGATGCAGACAGCGTCGACCGGCCACCCGTCGCCCTGCTGGTACTTGAGGTTCCCGGCATCGACGTCGAGCTCGACCTCGGACCCGTCGAACTTCTCAAAGTTCGTGATGCCGATGGATGGCGTCGGCCCGGTCAGCCAGGCGTCCAGGTCCTTGCGTTTGGTCAGGTCGACGATGGTCATGCCGTCGCCGTAGAAGCGGCGGGCCTCTTCGATGGTCTGCGGGCAGATGTTGAGCGGGGCGATGATGAGGGTCCGCCCGCCGTGCTGCGCGGTGACCTGTCGGGCCCATTCGAGCTGCATGGCGGTCTTGCCGAGTCCGGTGTCGGCGAACAGGGCGAACCGTTCCTTGTCGAGCGCCCGGCGCACGATCCAGTCCTGATAGTCGAACAGGTGCGGGGCGAGGTCCCAGGTTGAGGTGACCTTCTCAGATGCGAACCCGATCAGGTCAAGGTCGGCAGTGTCGCAGGTGATGGTCTGCTCGCCGGTCCAGCGGTAGTCGGGCAGCGCCCGGATCTTGAGCAGGTCGGGGTACGACTCAAGCTCAATCGTGGACGTTCCGGCTTCAGATGTGATCTTCATGCTTCCTCGATTTCGATGGTGAGTGCGTCGACACCGGTCTTGCGGGGCGCGGTGAACGTGAGCGACAGGACGTGAGTCGGGTTGTCGTCGGGGAGGATTCCCGCGTCGACGAGCCCGTCCACGGCGGCCTTGCACGCG